>NZ_JBWKYF010000023.1:0-90599 GCF_059423605.1 Variovorax sp. GW460-12-1-14-LB1 | reverse complement strand
GGCCTCGCATCGACCGGCGCCGGCGCAACCCTCACCAACACCGGCACCATCGCCGGTGGGGCGGGCGGCGCTGGCGGGGCCAACAGCAACGGTGGCCCGAGCGGTGCCAACGGCGTGGGCGGCGTCGGGGTGACGGGCGCCAACCTCGCGCTGACCAACGGCGGAACCATCTCGGGCGGCCTGGGCGGCGACGGCGTCACGCGCGCTGCGGCGGTCGCATTCACGGGCGGCACCAACAGCCTCACGCTGAACACCGGCTCGTCGATGACGGGCGCGATTTCCATCGGCGCGGGCGCCACCGCGAGCGTCATCGCGGGCGCCGGCGGCCTCAGCGTCAGCAACGCCTTGCTGCTGGGCGGCACGGGCACCATCGACACCAACGGGAACGCCCTGACGTGGACCGGCGCGATCTCCGGCGCCAGCGATCTCGTGAAGATCGGCGCGGGCGTGCTGACGCTGAGCGGTGCCGACACCCACTCGGGCGCCACCAACGTCGCGGCGGGCACCCTGCGCGCGGGCGCGGCCAACGTGCTCAGCAGCGCGAGTCCCTTCACGGTGGCCACCGGCGCGACGCTCGACCTGGCCGGCAACAGCCAGACCCTCGCGTCGATGGCCCACAGCGGCACCGTCTCGCTGGTGGGCGCGGTGCCGGGCACCACGCTCACCGTCAACGGTCCCTGGGTGGGCAACGGCGGCACGCTGCGACTGGGCACCGCGCTGGGCGGCAGCGCCAGTGCGAGCGACCGGCTCATCCTGAGCGGCGCCACCGCCGTCGCCAGCGGCACGACGAATGTGCAGATCACCAACCTGGGCGGCCTGGGCGCGCTCACCACGGGCAACGGCATCGAGGTGATCAGCGCCCTCAACGGCGCGACCACCACCGCGCAGACGACCAAGAGCGCGTTCGTGCTGGCCGGCACGCACGTCGATGCGGGCGCCTACGAGTACCGGCTGCATGCGGCCGACGCCGCCGGCGCGGGCGAGAACTGGTACCTGCGCTCGACCGCTGCACCCGTGACGCCCGTGACGCCTGTCCCGCCCGGCACGCCGCCTGCCGGCGGTGGCGGCTCGGGCACCGGCCTCGTGCCCGTGCTCGCCGTGCCCACCTACCGCGCCGAAGTGCCGCTGTACGCCGCGCTGCCCGAGCAGCTGCGCCAGTCCAGCTTCGCGATGCTCGGCAACAGGCGCCTGCGCATGGGTGAGGACCTTGTAGCGGGCGCGAACCCGGCCAAGCCCACGCAGGGCTACCGCGAGGCCTGGGGCCGCATCATCAGCACCGACCGCACCATCGCGCAGGGCGGCACCGTGAGCCCCACGAGCAAGGGGCGCCTCACGGGCTTCCAGGCCGGCACCGACCTGTGGGCCAACCCCGACTGGCACGCGGGCGTGTACGTCGGCCAGCTCGACGGCGACATGCGCGTGAACGGCTTTGCCAGCGGCCTGGCGAACCTCGGCGTGGGCAGCAACAACCAGAAGAGCGAGTACCTGGGCGCCTATGCCACCTGGAAGCACGCCAGCGGCGTGTACGTCGACGGCGTGCTGCAGGCCGGGCGCCACCGCTACACCGCCAGGCCCACGCTGGGCTTCTCCCGGGGCGGCAAGGGCAACAGCCTGCTGGCGTCCATCGAGGTGGGGCAGTCGATTCCCATCGCGCAGAACTGGACCGTCGAGCCGCAGGTGCAATTGGTGCACCAGCGGGTGAGCCTGGGCGACACGGGCATCTCCGGCGCGCTCGTGCAGCAGAACAGCCACAACGGCTGGCGGGCACGCGCCGGCGTGCGCGTGAAGGGCGAGTTCGTCACCCGCGCCGGGGTGCTGCAGCCCTACGTGCGGGTCAATTTCCACCGCAGCAGCCGCGGCACCGACGTCACCCGCTTCGTCGGCCCGGCCGGCTTCACCGACATCGCGACGCGCACCGGCGGCAGCAGCACCGAGCTGGCGGCGGGGGCCACGTTGCAGGTGGCCGAGAACACGAGCGTGTATGTGGAGCTGGGCAAGCTGTGGTCGGGCTCCGGCGGCGACTCGCGCATCAAGAGCGGGGTGAACGCGAGCGTCGGCGTGAAGATGCGCTGGTGATCTCGTGCGCCGGGTGGCGTCTACGCATGCCGCCGCGCGGCGGCGTGGAGCGTGTGCACGCGGGCCTCGCCGGGCTGCGCAGGCGAAGGTCGCCCCCAACCTTGCGGCAGTTCATGCAGCACGGCGTTCGCATCGAGCGAGCGGATCGCGACCGACGTGTCGGCCGGAATCCGCCCCTGCGCCACCATCGCCTCGTAGCGCAGCGCGCACACGCGCAGGAACGACGCGAAGTTGCCGACCTCGCCGCGCGCCGCCACCAGCTCGTCGTACAGCCGCTCGATGAGCTGCACCACGGCCATGCCGTCGCGCTGCGCGATCTCTTCGAGCACCTGCCAGAACAGGTTCTCGAGCCGGATGCTGGTGACCACGCCGTGCAGCCGCACCGAGCGCGTGCGCGCGTCGTAGCTTTGCGGATCGGCGCTGATGAAGACTTCGCACATGGGCCATCTCCTTGAGAGGCTGGATGAATCGGGGCGACGCGGCACTGTAGCGCCGCCCGCGTCCATCCGTTCAGGTCAGTGTTCGATGCGGGTGCCGAGCACCACGAGGAACTGCGACAGCCACGCCGGATGCGCCGGCCAGGCCGGTGCGGTGACGAGGTTGCGGTCGGTCACGGCCTGGTCGACCGGAATGCCCATGTACTCGGCGCCGGCCAGTTCCACCTCGACCTGGCAGGCCGGGTAGGCCGACACCTTGCGGCCCTTGATGAGGCCCGTGGCCGCGAGCAGCTGCGCGCCGTGGCAGACGGCGGCCACCGGCTTGTCGGTGGCCAGGAAGTGGCGCGCGATCTCGACCACGCGGCTGTGCATGCGCAGGTACTCGGGCGCGCGGCCGCCGGGGATCACGAGCGCGTCGTAGGCCTCGGGACGCACCTCGTCGAAGCTGGCGTTCAGCGTGAAGCGGTGGCCCGGCTTCTCGCTGTAGGTCTGCGCGCCCTCGAAGTCGTGGATGGCGGTGTGCACCCAGTCGCCGGCCTTCTTGTCGGGCGCCACCGCGTGCACGGTGTGGCCGACGGCCAGCAGGGTCTGGAACGGCACCATGGTTTCGTAGTCTTCGGCGTAGTCGCCGCAGAGCATCAGGATCTTGCGAGCCATCGGGTTTGTCTCCTTCGGATGAGGTGGGGCGAAACCGGCCGGCGCAGGGGGCGCGCCGGCCGTCGCCGCATTATTCGAAGGGGGCGGGTGCAGCGGGTAGCAGCGGGCTGTGATGCCGCTGTGGTCGCTATTTGACCGAGCCTGCGGTCAAGCCCTGCACCATGTAGCGCTGCATCCACGCAAACAAAATGGCGACCGGGACCACGGCGCAGATGGCGGCGGCCATCACCAGCTCCCACTGCACCACGTACTGGCCCGCGACCATGTTGGTGACGAGCACGGTCAGCGTCTGCTTCTCCGTGGAGCGGATCAGCGTGTAGACCACCGCGAACTCGTTCCAGGCATTGACGAAAGTGACCAGTGCCGTGACCGCCATGGCCGGCAGCGCCAGCGGCAGGAACACCTTGCAGACCGTGCGCACCGGGCCCGAGCCTTCGAGCCAGGCCGACTCCTCCAGGTCGCGCGGAATGGTCTCGAAGTACGAGGTCATCATCCAGACGGCAAAGGCAATGCCGAAGGCGCCATAGGCCACCACCACGGACAGGCGCGAGTCGGTCATGTTGCCGCCCTCGAACCAGGGCAGGCTGGCCGCCATCTTGAACAGGCCCACCACCAGCAGCACGGGCGAGATCATCTGCGTGATGAGCAGGAACTGCCGGTAGCCGCCCTGGCCGCGAAACTTCAGGCGCGCCAGCGCGTAGGCGGAAGGCACGCTGACGGCAATCGTCAGCAATGTCGCAGAGAGCGACACCAGCAGGCTGTTCAGCAGCGCGCGCCCGAACCCGGTCTGGGTCCACATGGCGGAGAAGTTGCTCCACTGCCACTGCTGCGGCAGCCAGCGCGCCGGATAGACGTAGATCTCGGACGCCGGCTTGAGCGCCGTGAAGAACATCACCGCGAGCGGAAAGACGACCACGGCCACCAGCGGCGCGAGCAGCAGCCAGCACCAGAGGCTGCGCACGAGTTTGTCGGGGCGGATCATGCGGAGGCCTTCGCGGACTGGCGCTTCTGCAGGCGCAGGTAGAACACGGTGAAGGCCAGCAGCAAGGCCAGCATCACGAGCGAAATGGCGGCTGCCTCGCCGGGGCGGCCCAGGCGGAAGCCCAGCTGGTACAGCCAGGTGACGAGGATGTGCGTGGCGTTGTCCGGCCCGCCCTGCGTCATGATCCAGATGATGGGGAACGAGTTGAAGACGTAGATCACGTTCAGCACGATCGCCATGTGGATGAAGGGCTTGAGCAGCGGCAGCGTGAGCCGGCGGAACTGCTGCCAGCGCGACGCGCCCTCGATGCCGGCCGCCTCGTAGATGTCCTGCGACACCGACGACAGCCCGCCCAGGAAGATGGTGACGGTGAAGGGAATCGACACCAGGATGCCCACGCCCACTTCGACCCAGAACGCGAGCTGTCCATCGGCCAGCCAGTTGATCGGCTCCCGGATGATCCCGACCATCGCGAGGCTCGCATTGACCATGCCGTACTGGCCGTTGAAGGACCAGGTCCAGACGATGGCCGTCATGGTCAGCGACACCGCCCAGGGCAGCATCACGATCGTGCGCGCCACGCCCCGGCCGTAGAAGTCCTGCTGCAGGATGAGCGCGATCGGCACAGCGCACAACACGGCACCGCCGACCACGCACACCGTCCATTGCACCGTGCGCCACACCACATGGGCGAACACCGGATCGGTGAACACGGTGCGAAAGTTGTCCAGGCCGTTGAAGGCCCGCAGCAGGCCGAAGCGCGAGATGTCGTGCACCGACTGGAACACCAGGGTGGACAGCGGGTAGGCCAGGATGAAGAGGGTCAGCAACAGGCTCGGCGCAATCAGCCCCCAAGCCAGGGCAGGGCCTCGAACGGGATTCTGCATAGGTCGATTCGATCGGATAGGCGTGGTTGGGCGTGGTGCGACACGCGGAAAGCCGGCGCAGCCCGGCGGCTGCGCCCCGGGGCTTGCTGGCTTACTTCTTGTTGAGCTTGGTGTTGGCTTCGGCCGCGGCCTTGTCCAGCGCCGCCTTCGGTTCCGCCTTGCCCTGGTAGATGGCCTGCAGCGCGTTGGTGACGGCCTGCGCCGAGTCTTCCCAGCCGGCGACCAGCGGGGCGAAGCGCGCGTTGGGCAGCAGGGTCACGAACTCGGAGAGCACCGGGTCGTCCTTGAACACGGGGTCGTTGGCCACCTCGCGCGTCACCGGCATGAAGCCTTCGCCCTGGTCGAACTTCAGCCGCGCGGTTTTCGAGAACATGAAGTTCAGGAATTTCTGGGCGGTTTCCTTGTTCTTCGAGGTCTTGAACATCATGATCGAATCGGTCACGCCGAAGGTGATGTCCTTGCCGCCATTGGGCACGCCGGTGATGCCGTATTTCAGTTGCGGCGCGTCCTTGGCGATTTCCTTGGCCAGCGGCGGCAGCGAAATGACCATGCCCAGGCGCCCCTGCTTGAACAGGTTGTGCAGGTCGTAGCGCGTGTTGCCCGCCACGCCGGGCTCGGTCAGGCCCTGGTCGATCATGCTTTTGTAGAGCGTGGCGGCTTTCACGCCGGTCGGCGAATTGAAGGCGGCCTTGTTGCCGGCATCGAGCACGTCGCCTCCCATGCTCCACAGCGCGTAGTAGAAATAAGTGTCGGTATCCAGGTCCTTGCCCTGGATGCCATAGCCGTAGGCCCCCGTGGCCTTGATCTTTTTCGCGGCGGCAATCACGTCGTCCCAGGTCTTGGGGCCATTGGGAAAGCCTGCCTTGCTCAGCATGTCCTTGTTATAGAACATCGCGCGCACGCTGGCCGCAATAGGCAGCGCATAAGGCTTGCCATTGATATTGCCGGCTTTCAGGAATGCCGGAATGAATTGGTCCTTGAACGCCGCATTGGCGTAATTGTCGACCGGCTCCACCAGGCCGTCGTTCACGAAATCACCGACCCAGCGGGTCGCGACGTGAGCCAGGTCGGGCGGGTTGTTGCTGGCGATTTCCGCCTGCAGTTTCTGCTGCATGTTCTCCCAGCTTCCCACCTCGACCTTGACCTTGTCTCCCGGGTTGGCCTTTTCGTAGTCCCGGGCCAGCGCCTCCAGCCAGGGGCGCGTGTTGTCGCTGTAGCTGGACATGGCGATGCGGATATTTCCTGCCTGTGCCGTGAGGGAGGAAAGACCCAGAAGAATTGCGCCTGCCAATAGAGTTGTATTTCGATTTTTCATATTTAATTCCTCGTGAAGTGATTGAAAATTAATTGAATACACGTCGGGATCTGCTGCGATCAATGCTTGCGCTTTTTTATCTTACGAGTCGGCTGAATGGCGCCATAGATAGAGCTAACCCTCGATTTCTAAAAAACAGAACCCTGCCTGCGAAATATTGAGGGCCAAATTCCCGTGGCGTCCTGTACGCTTCAAAATTCGAGCTCGAATTGCGCGCGGTAATTCATTGCCGCCCGGTCGGGAGAGGTATTGGCAATTCACAGGGCGCATTGCGTGGACACATCAATTTCGACTCCGTCTCCTGTTCATCCCCACGTGCCGTCCCGGCGCGTGACGCTGGTCACGGGCGCCGCGGGCGGCATCGGCCAGGCCCTGTGCCGCCGCGTGCTGCAAGCCGGCGACCGGCTGATCGCGCTGGACCACGACGCGGGCGCGCTGGAAGGCTTGGCGGCCGTGTTGGCCGGGCAGGGCGTGAGTGCCGACGATCTGGCGCGGCTGCATCCTTTGGTGGCGGACGTCACCGACTGCGCAGGCCTGTGCGACAAGGTGGCCACGGCCGTTGCGGCTGTCGGCCCGGTGGATGTGCTGGTGTCGAACGTGGGCGCCGCGCGCGGGCCGACGGTGCGCAAGACCACGCCGCAGGACTGGCAGGCCGACATCCAGCTCAATCTGAATGGCGCGTTCCATTGCGTGGAGGCGGTGCGCCACGTCATGGTCGAGCGCCGCAGCGGGCAGTTGGTGCTCATCGGCTCGGTCAACGCGTTGACCACGCTCGGCCACCCGGCCTACAGCGCGGCCAAGGCCGCCCTGGTCAGCTACACCCGGTCGCTCGCCATGGAGCTGGGCGCCTACGGCATCCGCGCCAACATCGTGCTGCCGGGCACCGTCAAGACGCCCGCCTGGCAGGCGCGCGCCGACAAGAACCCGCAGGTGTTCGAGCAACTGAAGAAGTGGTACCCGCTGGGCGACTTCGCGACACCCGACGACGTCGCCGATGCCGTGCTGTTCCTGGCGTCGCCCGCCGCGCGCGTCATCACGGGCGTGGCGTTGCCGGTGGACGCGGGCCTCATGGCGGGCATCCTTCCGATGGCCCGCGAGATCACCGTCGAAGACTACTGAGCCAGCGACTCACTTCCACAAAGACAAGGAGACCCCATGGCTCAGGTTCAACTCAAGCAACTGCGCAAGGATTTCGCCGGCGTGCCCGTCGTGCACGGCATCGACCTGGACATTGCCCACGGCGAGTTCGTCGTGCTCGTCGGCCCTTCGGGCTGCGGCAAGTCGACGCTGCTGCGCATGATCGCGGGGCTGGAGCCCATCAGCGGCGGCGAGCTGCGCATCGGCGGCGCACGGGCCAACGACCTGTCGCCGCAAAAGCGCAACATCTCGATGGTGTTCCAGAGCTATGCGCTCTACCCGCACCTGTCGGTCTACGAGAACATCGCCTTCGGCCCGCGCACGCGCGGCGAGGCCGAAAGCGACTTCCGCCCGCGCATCGAAAAGGCCGCCAGCCTGCTCAACCTCACGCCCTACCTGGACCGCCTGCCGCGCGCGCTCTCGGGCGGACAGCGCCAGCGCGTCGCCATGGGCCGCGCCGTGGTGCGCGAGCCCGCGCTGTTCCTCTTCGACGAGCCGCTGTCCAACCTGGACGCGCAGTTGCGCGTGCAGATGCGCGCCGAGATCAAGGCCCTGCACCAGCGCCTGGGCAACACCATGGTCTACGTCACGCACGACCAAGTGGAAGCCATGACCATGGCCGACCGCATCGTCGTGATGCGCGCGGGCCGGGTGGAACAGGTCGGTGCGCCGCTCGAGCTCTACGACCGCCCGGTCAACCGCTTCGTGGCGGGCTTCATCGGCTCGCCCGCCATGAACTTCACGCAGGGACAGGTGCATCGCGCACACGGCCGCACCTGGCTGGCGCTGCCCGACGGGCAGGCCTGGGACCTGCCCACGTCCGGGTGCACGCCGCTGCTGGCCGATGGGCAGCACGTGCTGCTGGGGCTGCGGCCCGAGCACCTGCAGCTGGCCCCGGAAGGCCTGGCGTTGCGTGTGATCCTCACGGAATCGACGGGCGACAAGACGCAGATCTACGGCACCGTGGCGGGCAGCGAGACGCCCTGGTGCGTGTCCGTGCACGACCGCGTGGCCCTCAAGCCCGGCGACCTCGTGCACCTGCAGGTCCGCGAGGCCGCATCGACCCATTGCTTCGATGCGCAGACCGAGCGCCATGTGGGCGTTGCAGCCCCGGCGCCGGCCGGGTACAGGCCGTCCGCGTCCAGCGTGGACGCGCGTGCCGGCGGCAGTGACGGCCAGCGCCATGCCGCGTCGATCGCGTATTCGTACGGCTAGGCCATGCGCAACCACTGCATGTCCGAAGTCGAAACGGGCAATTTCATCGGCGGGCGCTGGTCGACCAACCTCGACACCCTGCCCGTGGTCAACCCGGCCAACGGCGACAGCATCGCCACCGTGCCCCGGTCGGGCCGCGAGACGGCGGACGCGGCGGTCGCCGCCGCCAAGGCCGCGGCCAACGCGTGGGCCACCACGCCTGTGTTCGAGCGCGCCGCGATGTGCATGGCGATCGCGGCCGAGATCGATGCCGCGCGGGAGGCCCTCGCGCACACGCTGTCGTGCGAGCAGGGCAAGGTCCTGGCCGAGGCGCTCGGCGAAGTCGCCAAGGCCGCCGACGGCTTCCGGCTCGCCGCCGAACTCGTCAAGCAGATGGGCGGCAAGACGCTGCCGGCGGAAGACCCGGGCAAGCTCGTCATGACGCTGCGGCAGCCGCGCGGCGTGTACGGCGTCATCACGCCCTGGAACTTCCCGGTCAACATCCCGGTGGAATACATCGCCCCCGGCATCGCCACCGGCAACACCCTCGTCTGGGTGCCCGCGCCGTCCACCGCGCTCGTGGCCTGCGCGCTCATGGCAGTCATCGAAAAGGCCGGCCTGCCCGCCGGCGTCGTCAACCTGGTGATCGGCGAGGGCGCGACCGTGGGCGATGCGGTGGTGGTGCACCCGGACGTGACCGCCATCGCCTTCACCGGCAGCACCGCGACGGGCCAGCGCATCGCCGAGCGAGGCGCCGGAAAGCCCCTGCTGCTCGAGCTTGGAGGCAATGGGCCCCTGATCGTTTTCGAAGACGCCGACCTCGATGCGGCAGCCGCTGCAGCGGCAGGCGGTGCGTTCTTCAATGCCGGGCAGGTGTGCGCGGCGACAGGGTGCGTGCTGGCCCATGCCAGCGTGATCGACCGCCTCTGCGACAAGCTGGTCGCCAAGGCTGCGGAGCAGGTGCTGGGCAACCCCCTGCATCTCGCCACGACCATGGGGCCGCTCAACAACGCCAAGGTGGCGGCCAAGGTGCGCGCGCATGTGGACGATGCTGTTGAACAGGGTGCGCGCGTGCTGTGCGGCGGCCGGGCGCGGCCGGACCTGGGCAGCGACCTCTTCTTCGAGCCCACCGTGGTGCGCGACGTCACGCCCGACATGCGGCTGTGCCGGGAAGAAACCTTCGGCCCCGTCGTGCCGGTCGTCGCCTTTCAGGACGAAGCGCAGGCCTTAGAGATGGCCCTGCAGAACGACTACGGCCTCTCGGTGGGCGTCTTCACACAAGACATCGGCCGCGGCATCGCCATGGCCAAGGCGATTCCCGCCGGCATCGTCAACATCAACGCGGGCACCACCTGGTGGGAAATCCACCTTCCCTTCGGCGGCGGTTCCGGCAAGAAGAGCGGCATCGGCCGGCTGGGCGGCATGCACACGCTGGAGGCGATGACCGAGATCAAGATGATCACGGTCACGCTGCCGGGTTGAGCCCTTCGATGACGACGATCCCGCGCGCGGGGACTACTCCGGCTTTCCCCTGGCGGGCGTGCGAGCGGCGGTGGCACGCCCCGGCTTCACGGGCCGCTGCCACCCTTGCATGTAGGCGATCAGCGACTGCGACAGGTGATTCGCCGCAAGCGACAGCCGCCGGGAATAGCTCGCGACCAGCGTGGCGCGCGCCGAGCGCAGCGACGCATCGGTGAGCGGAATGGCCACCACCTTGCCGGCCTCGATCAGCGGCGCGACCACGTCGCTCGGCTGGAAGGTGATGAGGTCCGACTCCGCGACCAGCCGGCTCGCAAAGGACAGCGAATTCGTCTCGACCGCGATGTTCAGCTTGAACTTGCCCTTGGAGCTGACGCGGTCGACCAGCTGGCGCAGGCCGAAGGAGCGGTCGGGCAGCGCCAGGGGCGCGTCGGCGACTTCCGCGAGCGTGCAGCTGCGCTGTTGCGCCAGGGGATGCTGCGTCGAAGCGATCACGCACAGCGGCTGCTCGATCTTCTGCAGTTCGATGAGGTCGGGGCGCGGCGAGGCGCCGAACAGGATGCCCAGGTCGTACTTGTGCTCCGCCACCGACTCGCCCACCGCATGCGAGCCCATGAGATCGAGCGAGAAGGTGATGCCCGGGTGCGTGCGGATGAAGCTCGGCATGAAGCTCGTGAGCAGGCCGTGCAGGATGCCCTCCACGCACCCCACCCGCACGTGCCCCTTGGCCAGCGTCTCGTACTCGTGGATCTGGCCCTTCAGGTCGGCCAGCTGCGTCTTGTTGTCCTGCGCATAGCGCAGCAGCAGTTCGCCGGCCGCGGTCAGCGCCATGCCCCGTGCATGGCGCTCGAAGACGGGCACGCCCAGTTCGTCTTCCAGCAGCGCGATCTGCCGGCTCACGGCACTCTGGGCCACGAAGAGCTTTTCCGCCGCCACGCGCACGGAGCCACAGGCCGCGACCTCGTAGAAGTACCGAAGGGTGGTGGATTCGATCATGCGTGCACTCTACGGGATGGCGGGGAAGGGGCGCGGCGACGCTCAGTTCGCGGCGCGTGGCTGTCGTGTCAGCATGCGCCCTGCGCGCGCGAGCACCCGCGCCTCGCTCGCACCGCGGTACGCGAGCACACCGTTCACGAACACCCGTTCGATCCCTTCGCTCACGCCCAGCGGCTGGTCGTAGGTGGCGGTGTCGGTGATGGTCTCGGGGTCGAACACCACCACGTCGGCCATCGTGCCGACGCGCAGCAGGCCGCGATCGGCGATGCGCAGATTGCGCGCCGTCATGCCCGTCATCTTGTGCACCGCCTGCTCCAGCGTGAAGAGCTTGCGCTGGCGCCAGTAGCGCGCGAACACGCGCGGGAACGCGCCCCACAGGCGCGGGTGCGGATGGCGGTCGTGCGGCAGGCCGTCGCTGCCGATCATGCTGCGCGGATGGGCGATGACGCGCTCCACGTCTTCTTCCTGCATCAGGAAATAGCACGCACCGCCGGGTTTCAGGCGCAGGCTGGCCTCCTTCTCGGTGGTGCCCCACTCGCGCGCGATGTCGGCGATGAGGCGCCCGGTCATCTCCGGGTGGGGCTCGGACCAGGTCAGCAGCACGTCGATGACGCCGTCCACCATGTCCTCGCGCAGCACGGTGGAGCCGGCCACGTAGGGGTAGACGTCCATCGCGATCTCCTGGCGCTGCGACAGGGCGTCGATCAGCGGCAGCGTCTCCTTGGTGCGGCCCCAGTTGGCGGGGCTTGCGCATTTGTGGTGCGAGATGATCAAGGGCACGCCGGCCTCGAACGCCGAGTCGCCGGCCTCGTGCATCGCTTCGATGATCTGCTGCATCTCGCTGCGCAGGTGCGTGGCGTAGACGCCCCCATGGCGCGCCACGACGCGCGCGAGTGCGGTGACTTCTTCGGCCGGCGCAGCAAAGGCCTCTTCGTAGAACAGGCCCGATGACAAGCCGTGCGCGCCTGCGGCCATGCAGTCGTCGAGCAGCGCGGCCATGTGTGCCAGTTCATCGCCGTTCGCCGGGCGGTCGAGCGTCTGCATGGCCGCGAAGCGCAGCGTGGTGTGGCCCACGAGCGCGGCCACGTTGAGCGCAGGCTGCGTCGCATCGACCGCGGCGCGATATTCGGCCATGGTCGCGTGCTTGAACGAGTCGGCGCCCAGCAGCGTGAGCGGCGGCCTCGATTGCGGCGTGCGGTACGGCGCCAGCGAGATGCCGCAGTTGCCCGTGGCCACGGTGGTGATGCCCTGAGACACCTTGGGCAGGCACAGCGGGTCGCGCAGCACGATGGCGTCGTCGTGCGTGTGCGCGTCGATGAAGCCGGGCGCGATCACCTTGCCGCGGCAGTCGACCACGTCGACGTCGGCGATGTTCAACCCCTCGGGCAGGCGCGTGCGCAGGCCGTCGCCCAGCGCCAGGATGCGGTCGCCCTGCAACAACACGTCGCCGGGCCACGAAGGGCCGCCCGAGCCGTCAACCACGAGGCCGGCTTCGAGCAGCGTCGCGCTGTTCTTCTGTGTGTTCATGGAGGGAAGCGTTGCCTTGCTCAGAAATGGATCACGACCGCATCGCTCACGCGGTAGTCGTTCTCGACCACGGGCATCCAGTGCCATTTGTCGAAGGTGGTGCAAGGGTGCGAGATGCCCAGGCCCACGCGGTCGCCAACGACCGGTGCCTGCGCTTCGTCGTTCGCGTCCCAGCGCAGGTAGGCGTGCTGGTCGTTCAGTGCCGTGACTTTCCAGCTGGTGGGCACAGCGTGCGACTGCAATGCACCGCGTGCTGCGAGCGCAATGGGAATGGGCATCGACATGTCGAAGGAGACGTCGCGCTTGCCGACTGAAAGGATCGCCAGGCCGGGCTCGGGCCGCGACTGCACGTTGGCCCAGACCTCCATCGCCGGCGTCAGCCCTTCGCCGCACTCGCAACCCATGCGCTCATCCGCCACATTCACCATGCGCTTGTAGAAGCCATGGTCGTGCGTGACATAGCAGCCCGAGCGCAGCAGGCCGCGCACCGGCGAGCCCAGCGCAGGCTTCAGGCGTCCGGCCACGAGGTCGAAGATCGCCGAGCCACCGGCCGAGACCAGCACCTCGTCGGTCTCGAAGAGTTGCTGCGTGTCGCAGTGACGCGCGACGGCTTCGATCCGGTCCATCAGGGCCTTGGCGAAGGCGGTGTCCTGTTCGGTGGACCCGGTGGCATTCAGGCCTTCGTAGCTCTCGATGCCCACCAGCTTCGCGGCGCTGCTGGCACGCACTGCACTGGCCACGGCGACCGCTTCCGCATGCGTGCGGCAACCGGTACGCCCGCCGTCGATGCCGATCTCGAGCATGACCTCGAAGGGCACGCTCGCAGGATGGCGCTTCGACCAGTCTTCGATCAACGCCAGCTGCGCGATCGAATCGATCAGGAACACCACACGCAGGTCCGCATGGTCGGCCAGCAGCAGCTGGATGCCTGCGAGGTCTTCGTCGCTCACCACCTGGTTGGCGATCAGCGTGCGGCGCGCGCCGGCCGCCACGCCCACGGCCAGCTGCGTGACGGTGGCAAAGGTCAGGCCCCAGGCGCCGGCGTCCAACTGGCGCTGGAACAGCTGCGGCGACATGGTGGTCTTGCCGTGCGGTGCGAGGTCGATGCCCCATTCGCGCACGCGCGATTGCATCCAGGCCAGGTTGTGTTCCAGCGCCTCGCGCTTGAGCACGGCCAGCGGCAGCGGCAGGTCGCCGGCCAGCACATTCCAGCCGGCGGCGCCGACTTCACTGCGCAGGCGCGGCGGCTGGGTGCGCGGGTAGCCCTTGAAACGGTCGCTCAGCAGCGGGTCGATGAAATCGTGTGTCGAGGAAGAAATGTCGGTCATGGTCGTGCAACGGCGGTGTTGGAGAGCAGTTCTTTGCGGATGCAGGCGCTGTAGTGTCCTGTGGAAATCTCCTCGAGCGGCGGCACCGTCTGCGCACAGGCCTCGATGGCATGCGGGCAGCGCGTGCGGAACACGCAGCCCGAGGGCGGCGAGATCGGGCTGGGAATATCGCCCTTCAAGGCGATGCGCTCGGTGGCCATCTCGGGGTCGGGCTTCGGGCTCGCCGCCAGCAGCGCCTGGGTGTAGGGGTGCGAGGGGTTCGCGAACAGCTCCTCGGTGGTCGCCACTTCCATCACCTTGCCCAGGTACAGCACCACCACGCGGTCGCACAGGTACTCGACCACGTCGAGGTCGTGCGAGATGAAGAGCATGGTCAGGCCCAGCCGCTCGCGCAGGTCCGCCAGCAGATTGATGACCTGCGATTGAATGGACACGTCGAGGGCCGACAGCGGCTCGTCGGCCACGATGAACTCGGGCTCCACGGCCAGCGCGCGCGCCACGCCGATGCGCTGGCGCTGGCCGCCCGAGAACTCGTGCGGGAAGCGGCTGGCGTGCTCGGGGCGCAGGCCCACGGTTTCGAGCAGCTCGGCGATGCGCTTGTCGCGCGCGGCTGCGCCCTTGTGCAGGCCGTGCGTGGACAGCGCCTCGCCCAGGATGGCGCTGATGCGCATCTTCGGGTTCAGGCTGGCGTACGGGTCCTGGAAGATGATCTGCAGCTTGCTGCGCAGCTTGCGCATGCGCTCGCCCGAAAGATCGCCGATGTCGTCGCCGCGGTACAGCACCTGGCCCTCGGTGCGCTCCACCAGGCGCAGCACGGTGCGTCCGATGGTGCTCTTGCCCGAGCCCGACTCACCGACCAGGCCCAGCGTCTCGCCGGGGTGGATCGCGAAGGACACGTCATCGACTGCGCGCACCGGGCGCTCGCTGCTGCCGAAGTATTTCTTGAGGCCGCGGACTTCGATGAGGGGCGAGGAAGAAGAAACAGCGGTGGTCATCATGCAGCCCTCGCGAGCGGTTGGTCGGGCTGCACGCGCACGCAGCGGGCCTGGCGGTCCTGCCGAATGTCGATCAGGGGCGGCATCGCGCTTCGGCATTCGGGCAGCGCCTGGTCGCAGCGCGGCTCGAAGGCGCAACCGGGTGGTGGGGCGAGTGGGCTCGACACCTGCCCGCGAATGGCGAACAGCCGCTTGGGCTTGGGCTGGCCGGGCTGGCGCGCCTTGCCCGGCAGGCAGGCCAACAAGCCCTGCGTGTACGGATGCTCGGGCTGCGCGAACAGCGGCCGCACCGGCGCACGCTCGACCACGCGGCCCGAGTACATGACCACCACGTCGTCGGCATGGTGCGCCACCACGCCCAGGTTGTGCGTGATGAACAGGATGCTCATGCCGGTCTCGGCCTGCAGCCGACGCATGAGTTCGAGGATCTGCGCCTGGATGGTCACGTCCAGCGCGGTGGTGGGCTCGTCGGCGATCAAGAGCGTCGGGTCGCAGGCCATGGCCAGCGCGATCATCACGCGCTGGCGCATGCCGCCCGACAGCTGGTGCGGGTACTCGTGGATGCGTTGGGCAGCCGCGGGAATCTCGACCAGCTCCAGCATGCGCAGCGCATGGGCCAGCGCGGCCTTGCGATCGAGCCCCTTGTGCAGGCGCACGCTCTCGGCAATCTGCTCGCCGATGGTGAACACCGGGTTCAGGCTGGTCATGGGCTCCTGGAAGATCATCGACAGCTGGTTGCCGCGCAGCGAGCGCATCTCGCGTTCGCCGATCTGCAGCAGGTCGAGTGTCTTGCCTTCGCGCGTGACGAAAGAGGCGCTGCCGCTGACCTGCGCGTTGGCGGTCTTGGGCAGCAGGCGCATCAGCGTGAGGCTGGTGACCGACTTGCCCGAGCCCGATTCGCCCACCAGTGCGGTGGTCTTGCCGGGTTGAATGGCAAAGCTCACATCGGCCACCGAGCGCACGAGGCCGTCTTCGGTGGGGAAGCTGGTGCTCAGGTTGGTGACCGTGAGGCGTGGGGTCTGATTGACTTTTTGCATCACGAGGTCTTCTTGAGCTTGGGGTCGAGCAAGTCGCGCACACCGTCGCCGAGCAATTGCAGCGACAGCGCCGTGAAGATGATCGCCAGGCCCGGGAACAGCACGACCCAGAAGGCCTGGTGCGCGTACTGCTGGCTGCCCGCGACCATGGTGCCCCAGGTCGGAATCTCGGGCGGCACGCCCACGCCCAGGAACGACAGGCCCGCCTCGGCCAGGATGGCGTAGGCGAAGATGAACGACACCTGCACCAGGATCGGCGACATCAGGTTCGGCAGGATGTGGCGCCACAGGATGCGCGAGGTGCGCACACCCAAAGCCCGCACGGCTTCGACGAAGAGCAGCTCGCGCACCACCAGCGTCGAGGCCCTCACCACGCGTGCGACACGCGGTGTGTAGACCAGCACCAGCGCGAGCACGGTATTCATCAGCGACGGCCCGAGGATGGCCACCAGCGCGATGGCTAGCAGGATGTCGGGGAAGGACATCATGGCGTCGACCACGCGCATCAGCGGTGCGTCGAGGCGACGGAAGAAGCCCGCCATCAAACCCAGCACGGTGCCGGCGATGACTGCACCCAGCGCCGTGAGCGCGGCGATCGCGAGCGAGTAGCGTGCGCCATGCACGATGCGCGAATACATATCGCGCCCGAGTTCGTCGGTGCCGAGCAGGTGTTCGGCGCTGGGCGCCTTCAGGCGCTGGAGCACCGCTGTGTCGTTGGGGTCGGCCGAGGCAAACAATGGCGCACCAACCGCGAGCACGGCGATCACCAGCAGCACCAGGGCGGACACCATCACGATGCGGCGGTGCATCAGCTGGCGGAGCATTCGAGGCATGCGCATCGTTCAGACCTTCACGCGCGGATCGACGACGGCGTACAGCAGGTCGATCGAGAAATTGATGAGCACGTAGATCGCGGCAATCACGAGCAGCGCCCCTTGAATGACCGGATAGTCGCGCCGCAGCACGGCGTTGACCACGAGGTTGCCCACGCCGGGCAGGCCGAACACGGTCTCGGTGATGACGGCGCCGCCGATCATCAGCGCGACCGTGAGGCCGATCACCGTGACGATGGGCACCAGCGCGTTGCGCAGCGCGTGCTTGAGCACCACGGTGCCCTCGCTCAGCCCCTTGGAGCGTGCGGTGCGCACGTAGTCTTCGCCGAGCACGTCGAGCATCGAAGCGCGCGTGAAGCGGATGATGAGCGCGGAGTTCAGCAGGCCCAGCACGGTGGCCGGCAGCACCAGCGCGTGCAATCTCTCGGCAAACGGTGCATCGGGCGCGCCGTAGCCCGACACCGGGAACCACCCGAACGACACCGCGAAGATCTGGATCAGCACGATGCCCAGCCAGAAGCTGGGGATGCTGGCGCCCAGCATCGCGATGCCGGTGAAGAACTGGTCGACCACGCGGCCGCGGAACACGGCCGAGACGATGCCGCAGGGCACGCCGATGAGCGCGGCGATGGCCACGGCCAGCAGCGCGAGCAAGGTGGTGGGCTCGGCGCGCTCCCACAGCGCCTGCGTGACCGGGCGCTGCAGGAAGATCGAGGTGCCCAGGTTGCCCTGCAGCACTTCACGCAGCCAGTAGCCGAACTGCACGGGCAGGGGTTTGTCCAGGCCGTAGTCCTTCTGAACGCGGGCGATGTCGGCAGCGGTGGCCTGGTCGCCCAGCAGCACGGAGATGGGGTCGCCCGAGGCGGCGCGCGTGAGCACGAAGACCAGCACGGCCACCAGCGCGAGCACGATGAGCATGCCGGCGAAGCGCGAGGCAATGAAACGGAACAAGCGCGTCTCCTACTTGATCTTCACATTCCAGAAGAAGGGCCAGTTCGTGGGTTGGTAGTTGTCCAGTGCCGGGCTCTTGGCCGAGAGGGCGTTGAACTTGCCGACGCTGATGTAGGGCACCTCGTCGTACACCACCTGCTGCACCTTGCCCCACAGTGCGCCGCGTTTGGCCGGATCGCTCTCGGTGTTGAAGGCGCTGAGCGAGGCCTTCTTGGCGGGCGAGTCCCACCAGCCTGGTGCACCGTCGCCCAGTTGCGGTGGCGACAGCATGGGCTCGGGGAACAGCCCCGAATGGGTGATGAAGATCTCCCACAGCCGCGGGTCGTTGCGGCGCTGGGTGAGCGTGGCCCAGTCGACCACGTTGAGGTCGACCTTGAAGCCGGCGCGCTTGAGCTGCTCGGCCATCAAGAGCGACATGTTGTAGTGGAAGTCGTACTGGCGGCTGGTGAGCACGCGGATCGGCTCGCCCTTGTAGCCGGCCTTGGCCGCGGCGTCTTTCGCCTTGGTGGCGTTGCGCTGGTTGTACTGGTCGGTGCCCGCCGCCGAGTAGAACGGCGAACTCTTGGGAAAGTGGTTTGCTTCCGCGGTGAAGAAGCGCGTGTCGCCGAAGCCGGCCGCGAGCATCTCGCCCTGGCCCATCGCCGTCTGCAGGGCTTGGCGCACGGCCTGGCTGGCGAGCGGACCTTCCTTGGTGTTGAAGACCACCAGCGGAAAACCGAAAGCGGGCGTGATGATCGGCAGCGTCTTGCCACTGGCCTTCTCCAGGCGCGGCAGCGCTTCCACCGGCAGCAGGTCGGCAAAGTCGTACTGGCCCGCGAGTGCACCTTCGACGCGCGTGCTGGCGTTGGGCACGGGCACGAAGCGCAGTTCTTCGATGACCGCTTCGCGCTTGCCTCCGTAGCCGCTCGCAGGTTCCTTGCGTGGGCTGTACTTGTCGAAGCGCGTGAGCAGCACGAACTGGTCGGGACGGCGCTCCTTGAACTTGTAGGGGCCGGTGCCGACGAAGTCCTTGAGCGGCGAGGCCATCGATTCCTTGGCCATCATCGCGGCGGTGCCATTGCTGGGCAGCGCCAGCTGCGACAGCAGCGGTGCATACGGCGCCTTCAGCACGATCTCCACGCCCAGCGGGCCCTTGGCCTTGAGGCTCTCGATCTCCTTGCCCACGGCCTTGCCGCGCGGCGACTGGTCCATCCAGCGCTGCAGGCTGGCGACCACGTCGTCGGCCGTGAGCTCGCGCCCGTTGTGCAGCGCCACGCCCTTGCGCAGCGTGATGGCGTAGGTCTTGCCGTCAGCCGAGATCTTGGGCATGCCCTCGGCCAGCATCGGCACCACGTTCCACTTGGCGTCGAAGGTGTAGAGCGTCTCGTACACGTGCTGCATGATGGTTCCGACCAGGTCGGCCGTGGAGGCCATCGGGTCGAGCGTCTGCGGCTCGGCCACCATCGCCAGCGTGGCGAAGTTGCGCGGGCCCTGCGCGTGCGCTTCATGGTGGGGCAGCGTGGTGCACAGCACCGCGAGCAGCGAAGCGCCCAGCAGGCTGCGCTTGGACAGGCGAGGCAGGCGCTGGACAACAAGACCGGCGTGAGACATGGGGTGTTCCTTCATGGGCGATCGGTGGGCAATGAATTCACTTTTTTCAGGCCCGAACTTTGAAGCACAACCTATGCCAAAACATCACCATTTACCCTGAGCAATGATCTAAATATTCGAACTCTCCCTTCGAAATTCAATGCCGTTCGCGCACGCATCCGCTGCTAGATTCCGGTCGAATCTTTTCCCACCGAAAGATGGCGTCCGATCGAATTTGCGAGGATGAAAATGAGCACCAAGAAAGTTCTTGCGGTAGGTTTTCTGTTCGGCTGTGCGCTGCTGACGCATGCGGCGATCACCGGGGTGAACCCCCTGGACACGATCAGGAAGGCCGCCACCAGCATGGCCTCCGCGGCCGCTGACCTGGTGGCCGATCCCTTGCCGCTGCAAGGACCCGGACTGGGCAACCTGACCTACACGCAGGCCGAGCTGTTCAAGCCCATCTCGATGATCAAGGAGGAGGTCGACACCGGCGTCGGCGCAGGCACCGGCGCCGACGTGCCGAAGATCCCCGGGGGCAGCGTGACGCACCCCACCGCCGGGTACACCAAGTACCACTACGGCCAGAACGTGGGCCTCATGATCAACGGCTACTTCCTGACGACGTTCACGCCCGACGGCGGCCTGGGCCCCGGTGGCTTCCTGCTCTACGACGTCTCCGATCCGCGCAACCTGCGGCTCGTCAAGCGCATCTACGAGCCGGACGGCCGCACCAAGGAACTGAGGGAGCCGCACTCCATCGGCATCGCCAGCATCGGCGGCAAGCAGTACGTCGCCGTGCCCAGCGTCTTCGGCGTGGAGTTCTGGGACTTCACCGACATCAACGACGTCAAGCAAGTGAAGAAGCTGGTGCTGCCCAACGTCAACAAGGGCGACTACAACAACGTGAGCTGGCAGCTGTGGTGGCAGGCGCCCTACCTGTACGTGGCGGCGGCGGAGCAGGGCGTGTTCGTCATCGACGCCACCGACCCCGCGAACGCAGTGCTCGCGAACCGTGGCGCCGGCAAGCCCAACCCGATCCCGACGGGCGAGCTCGGCGGCTTTCGCGTGGGGCCGATCTTCACCATGGGCAACCACATGGTGCTGACGTCCATGACCAACACCAGCGGCTTCGCCAGCCTGGACATCTCGGACCCGCTGAATCCCAAGGTGCTCGACACCGTCTCCGGGTCCACCGCCAGCTACTACTCCACCTGCTTCGACGGCAAGAAGGTCTACGCCTCCGCACAGGAGAGCGGCGGCAAGATGTACGGCTACGACCTGAGCGACCGGTCGCGCTTCGTGGCCGAGGACAACCGGCTGGTGATCAACCAGCAGCTGTACTGCAGCACGCAGGACAACTTCGTGTTCCAGGGCGCGCAGAACTACATCCACAAGGTCGATGTGAGCAACCCGCTCAATCACGTCGAGGTCGGGCGCGGCGGACTGTTCGCAACGACGCATCCCGATTTCTCGAGCTCCGACCATGGCCAGGTGTCGCCGTTCGGCAACCTGATCTATGTCGGCAACGACCACGGCTCGGGCAGCGGCTTCATCGTGCATGCGGTGGACCCCGACACCACCAAGCCCGAAGTGAAGCAGGTCTCGCCCGTGAACGGTGCGAAGCAGCAGGCCCTCACCTCGCGCATCGGCCTGGGCATGACCGACAGCATCCGGCCCGAGAGCGTGAACGCCAACACCTTCATCGTGCGCCCGGTGGGCGGCAACACGCTGGCGGGCACCTACAGCGTGCAGCTGGGCATCGTCAATTTCCACCCCGCCCAGCCGCTGCAGCCGGGCACCGCCTACGAGGTGTTCCTGCCCGCCAACGGCCTGAAGGACTATGCGGGCAATGCCATTGCGGCCGACTACCGCTCCACCTTCAACACCGGCAACGCCAACGACATCAACCTGATGCACCACTGGGCGCTGACGGGCAACCTGGGCGACCAGATCAGCGCCAACAACGGCACGCCCGCCACCGGCGATGCCTTCGAGAGCATCGGCCTGAACTTCGCCAACCGCACCACGGGCGTGCAACTGAAGAACGACAGCGTGTCCACCACGCTGGGCGGCACCGCCTCGCTGAGCTTCTACATGAAGACCACGCAGGCCGGCGGTGCGAACTCGTGGACCGCGCCCGGCATCTTCGGGCGCGACCAGTCGCCGGGCGTCGACGACGTGTTCTGGGGCTGGCTCGACAGCACCGGCAACATCAAGCTGTCGGTGGGCGACCACGCGGGCACGCGCTCGCAAAGCGCCGTGAACGACGGCAACTGGCACCACGTGGTGCTCACGCGCGACGCGGCCTCGGGCGCGCAGGCGGTGTATGTCGACGGCGTGAAGACCACCTCGACCGGGCCGACCGGCACCAAGGGCCTGTCGACCAAGTTCCAGCTGCTGGGGCAGATCCAGGGCAACGCCGCACTCTTCAAGGGCACGCTGGCCGAGGTGCGCGTGTACGGCCGCGTGCTCGGCGACACCGACGTGGCCGCGCTGCGGGCGCAGGCCGTGATCGGCGATCCCGGCATCGTGGGCGCACCGAAGATCGTCAACGGCCAGCTGAACTTCAACCCGGCCACGCTGGGCGCCACCGGCGCGCAGTTCCGCTGGAACTTCGGCGACGGCACGCAGAGCGCGTACGCCTCGCAACCCGGCGTCACGCACACCTACAGCAGCCCCGGCCACTACACCGTGACGCTGACGGTCAAGGCCGCGAACGGCCAGGAGACCTTCTACACCTACAACCTCACGGTGATCGCACCTGTCACGGCGGCGGCGCCGACGCACACGACCAACATCGCGGGCGATGCAAACACGGTGTATTCGGTGAACCCCGACAGCGGCACGGTGGCGGCCATCGACGCGCAGACCTTCGCCAAGCGCTGGGAAGTGCGCGTGGGCGATGAGCCGAAGACGCTGGCCGTGGGGCCGGACGGCCGCATCTGGGTGACGGTGCAGGGCGAGGACAAGCTGGTGGCGCTCAACGCCGCCGACGGCACGCTGTCGACGACGGTGCCGCTGGCCTACGGCAGCGGCCCGTATGGCGTCGTCTTCACGCCCAATGGCGCGAAGGGCCTGCTGACGCTGGAAAGCAAGTCGGCGCTGGTCAGCTTCGACCCGACGACCGGTGCTGCCACCGGCACGCTCGCCCTGGAAGGCAGCGTGCGCGGCATCGCGGTCGATGCGAGCTCGCAATCGGCCTACGTGACGCGCTTCAAGTCGAAGATGACGGGCGGGCAACTGCACAAGGTGAACCTGCAGAGCTTCAGCGCCGCCACCCCGATCGCGCTGGCGGTCGACACGACCACGGTCGACACCGAGGCCGCTTCGCGCGGCGTGCCCAACTACCTGAGCCAGGTGGTGATCTCGCCCGACGGCGCGCGTGCGCTCCTGCCTTCGAAGAAGGACAACATCGTGCGCGGCACCTTCCGCGACGGCCTGCCGCTGGAGCACGACAAGACGGTGCGCTCCATCCTGTCGCAGGTGAACCTGCAGACGGCCGCGGAAGTGTTCAGCGAACAGCTCGACTTCAACGACCGGGCCCCCGCGCGCGCCGCGCTGTACTCGCCGGCGGGCGACTACATCTTCGTGGCGCAGATGGAAGGCAACCGCATCGCCATCGTCGATGCCTACAACCGCTCGGTGCGCGGCGAGATCAACGCCAGCAGCGCGCCGCACGGCCTGTACCTCGATGCGGCGCGGAAGCGCCTGTACGTCAACAACTTCCTGGCGCGCTCGGTGTCGGTGCACGACGTGGCGCAGGTGCTGTCCTCGGAGTCGGCCGCTCCGGCCTTCCTGCAGAACATCACCACGGTCGCGCAGGAGCCGATGGCCGCCGCGGCGCTGCGCGGCAAGCAGGTGTTCTACAACGCGTCCGACCGGCGCATGAGCATGAACAACTACATGTCCTGCGCGAGCTGTCATGCCGATGGCAGCGACGACGGCATGGTGTGGGACTTCACCCAGCGCGGCGAGGGCCTGCGCCGCACCATCAGCCTGCAGGGACGGCGCGGCACGGGCCACGGCAAGCTGCACTGGACCGCCAACTTCGACGAGGTGCAGGACTTCGAGCACGACATCCGCAACGAGTTCGGCGGCACGGGCTTCCTGACCAACGCCGACTTCTCGGCCACGGGCGACCCGCTCGGCGTGCCCAAGGCCGGCCGCAACGCGCAGCTCGACGATCTCGCGGCCTACCTGAACTCGCTGAACAAGTACATGCGCAGCCCGGCTCGCGCGGCGGACGGCAACCTCAGCGTGGACGCGGTGCGCGGCCAGACCGTGTTCAACACGGCCCAGTGCGCGACCTGCCACACGGCCGGCAGCCTGCGCGACGGGCTGCGGCACGACGTGGGCACCATCCAACTGTCGTCGGGCAAGGGCAGCAACCAGCCGCTGGCCGGCGTGGGCTTCGACACACCGACGCTCTACGGCACCTGGAGCAACCCGAGCTTCTTCCACAACGGCCAGAAGGCCACGCTGCAGGACGTGCTCGCGGGCGGCCACGGCAATGCCTCGGGCCTGCCGGCGGCCGACCTGCTGGCGCTGGGCGAGTACGTGAAGTCGTTCGACACCGCACCGGCGATCGACACGCGCATCCGCTCGGAGAGCAACAACCTGTGCGTCAACGTGTCGGGCGGCTCGACGGCCAGCGGCGCCACGGTGGTGCAGTGGGCCTGCGGCAACGGCGCCAACGAGACCTTCACCGTCAACAGCAGCGGCGGCTACAGCCAGTTCGTCGCGAAGCACAGCGGCCTGTGCCTGGCGCAGGGCAACACCAACGCCGGCGGCGGCCCGGTGGTGCAGCTGGCGTGCACGGCGGGCGCGGCCACGCAGTGGAGCGTGGTCGGGGCGACGCTGCGCAACCGGGTGTCTTCCGGCGCGTGCCTCGATGTGCCGGGCTCGACCACCACGCAGGGCACGGCGCTGTCCACCTACGCCTGCCATGGCGGGGCCAACCAGCGCTGGAGCCAGATTCCCTGAGCTCCTCTGCCCGTTCTCTCTCTTTTTCTCTCGCTCTCTCCAAAAAGGAAATCACGTGTCGGCACTCCAACTCTCCCTCCCAGGCGGCTATCGGTTCATTCCGGGCGTCCAGCAGTACTCGGCTGGCGTGGCCGCCGAACCTGGGTTTCGCATCGAGCGCGTGCGGTTCCTGGAGCCCCTGCCCCTGAAGCAGGGCTTTCGGCGCATCAAGGAAATCCTGGAGGAGGCCTCGCGTCCGCTGGCCGCCTTCTGCGCGTGCGAACTGCGGTCCCCGGCACCGTTCACCGAACAGGGCTTCGTCGAGTTCAACAACCTCTACGTGGGCACGTTGAAGGAATGGGGGATCTTCATCGGCGACCTGAATCCGGTGGCGCGAAGCAACGTGTGCCCCGCGGTGTCGCCGCCGTCGGAACCCTCGTTCCATGCCTTCAGCTACACCGTGCCCGACGCCGAGGCGGCGGCGTCGTTCGTGGTGGCCGGCAGCGCCGAAGCGCCGGAAGGCAAGGGGCACTACCGCGACCACGCCGTGCGCCTGGGCGACACCTCGCCGCCCGCCATCCTGAAGAAGGCGCAGTGGGTGCTCGACGAAATGGAGCGCCGCCTGGCGTCGCTGGGCTTCACCTGGGCCAGCACCACGGGCTCGCAGCTGTACACGGTGCACGACATCCATCCCTTCATCGCCGACGAGATCGTCAAGCGCGGTGCGGCGCGGCACGGGCTGACCTGGCACTACAACCGCCCGCCCGTGGTCGATCTCGAGTACGAGATGGACTGCCGCAGCGTCCAGTTCGAACGCGTCGCGGTCTGATCGCGCGCGGGTCGCCACACCTTCTCACCGAGATGCCCATGCCCAAGAAATTGCCGCATCGCCTGGCCGCCACCTGCCTCGTCCTGAGCGCGTTCCTGGCGGCCGGCCTCGCCGCTGCGCAGAACATCCAGGAGCGCACCTTCAAGTTCGCCTTCGTGAACCAGAAGGAGCATCCGCAGGGCATGGGGGCGCAGCGCTTCTCGGAGATCGTCGAGAAGAAGAGCGGCGGCAAGATGAAGGTGAAGCTCTTTCCTTCGGGCGTGCTGGGCGGCGATGCCTCGGTCATCGCCTCGCTGCAGGGCGGCACGGTGGAAATGACGATGGCGATCCCGGGCCTGCTCTCGGGCATGGCCCGGGAGTTCTCGCTGTTCGACCTGCCGTTCCTGTTCAACAACGAGAAGGAAGCCGACTTCGTGCTCGATGGCCCGGTCGGCCGCAAGCTGCTGGACAAGCTGCCCGAGAAGGGGCTGATCGGCCTCACCTACTTCGAGCACGGCTTTCGCAACGTCACCAACAGCCGGCGGCCGGTGGCGAAGATGGAAGACCTGCAGGGCCTGAAGCTGCGCGTGATGCAGATCCCCGTGATGATCGATGCCTTCCGCGCGCTGGGCGCCAACCCGTCGCCGCTGCCGCTGCCCGAGGTCTACACCGCGCTGGAGCAGAAGGCCGTCGACGGCCAGGAAAATCCGTACTCGCTGGTGGAAGCCTCGAAGTACTACGAGATCCAGAAGTACGGCTCCAACACGCGGCATGTGTTCAACCCCGTCGTGCTGCTGTTCAGCAAGAAGCGGTGGGAGCAGCTGTCGGACGACGAACGCAAGATCCTTCTCGATGCGGCCCGGGAGACGCAGCCCTTCCAGCGCGCCGCCAACCGCGACGTGAACGCCAGGGCCGCCGAGTTCCTGAAGGGCCAGGGCATGGTGTTGACCGAGTTCCCCGCCGCCGAGCGCGAGCGCCTGCGCGAGAAGCTCGCGCCGGTCACGGACAAGCATGTCAAACAGATCGATCCGGCACTGACCCAGGAACTGTTCTCCGAACTCGGCAAGGCACGCGGCAGCGCCGCCAGATAGCCAGCCAACCAACCACCAAGGAATGACGAATGAAACTGTTGCGTTACGGGGCCGTCGGCCAGGAAAAGCCGGCGATGCTCGACGCAGAAGGCCGCTTGCGCGACCTCTCCACGCACGTGAACGACATCGCCCACGAGGTGCTGTTGCCCGCCGGCCTGGCGCGCCTCGCCGCGCTGGACCCGCAGAGCCTTCCGCTGGTGGAAGGCGCCCCACGGATCGGCGCCTGCGTGGCCGGCTCGGGCAAGTTCATCTGCATCGGGCTCAACTACTCGGACCACGCGGCCGAGACGGGCGCCACGGTACCGCCCGAGCCCATCGTTTTTTTGAAGGCCACCTCGGCGATCGGCGGACCGAACGACGTGCTGGAGATTCCGCGCGGTTCCACCAAGACCGATTGGGAGGTGGAGCTGGGCGTGGTGATCGGCAAGACCGCGAAGTACGTCAGCGAAGCGGATGCGATGGACCACGTCGCGGGCTATTGCCTGATCAACGACGTGTCGGAACGCGCCTTTCAAACCGAACGCCAGGGCCAGTGGACCAAGGGCAAGTCGGCCGACACCTTCGGACCGATCGGGCCCTGGCTCGTGACACCCGATGAAGTGCCCGACCCGCAGCAGCTGGACATGTGGCTGGAGGTCAACGGCGTGCGACGCCAGAGCGGCTCCACGGCCACCATGGTCTACGGCGTGCGCTACCTGATCGCGTACCTCTCGCAGTTCATGAGCCTGCGCCCGGGGGACATCATTTCCACCGGAACCCCGCCCGGCGTGGGCATGGGGTTCAAGCCGCCGGTCTACCTGAAGGGCGGCGATGTCGTCACGCTGGGCATCGAAGGGTTGGGCACTCAGCGGCAGGTTGCCACGCAGTTCGACTGAAGGGGAGGTGGCAGGGGGCGGCAGCGGGCCGTGAGGCGCCCGCTGCTGCCGCTGTGTCAGACCAGCGTGGCGCTCACGCCGCGCTGCACCACGGGCGCAATGCCGGCGTAGAAGAACGCCAGGCTGTCTTCCGGCCCGTTGACGGCGCGCCCGCGCACCTTGGCCATGGCGCAGACGCCGACCTGTGCGCTGTCGGGGCCGATCACGAGGACGAAGGGGTTGTCGTCGTCGCCGCGCAGGTAGCGTCCGCCGAACTCGCGGCGTGCGGTTTCGAACACGTAGGCCGACGCCAGGAAGTGCAGGTCGTCGGGCAAGGGCGCCTGCTGCTGGAAGAAGTCTTCGAGCACCTGGTCGACCAGGACCAGCGAGGCTTCGGAGTAGTCGAGCGCCGCGCTGTCGATGGGCGCGCCGGGTTGCGAGAAGGCGCCGATGAAGTCTTCCGCCTGCGAGGCCATGCCGGCCTCGAGCGTCGACGGCATGTCTGCTTCCGGCTGCTTTTTCTTCTTCAGGAAATCGAACAGTCCCATGGTGTCAGGCCTGCACCGCGGCCGACAGTTGCCGCAGCATGGCCGACTGCCGCGCCTCTTCGGCGTCGCGCAGGCTCTTCGCGGCGCGCGCCGCAACGTAGCTGACGTACAGGGTCTCGACGGCCCGCGCCCATTCGTGCGCCTTCTGCGACACGCCTTCCGCCTTGACCGGCGAGCCGGTGGCCATCGGCGTCGACAGGTCGTCCGCCGGACGGGCCGGGACGTCGACGCCGGCCTTCCCGAGGATCACGGCTTTCTGAAGGATGGTGAGCATGGCGGACCTCTCTTTTTTCTTGTTCCAGAGTAACAGCGCCCTTCGCGGGCTGCCATTCGCCAGATGACGTATCCGCCCCCGAATTCAAGATGAACTTTCGGCTGACATGGGGTTTGTCTGGGTGGCCGGAAGCAGGGCCTACACGAAGCGCCATCGGCCTCTCGCAATGTCCCTTCGGTGGTTCTGGATGCAAATAATATTTGTTTTCATTCTCAATAGAATTGATGTTGATCAGTTGGTACGCAACAACAACGCATCCCGAGAGCGGCCCTGTTTTTCCTGCCGTTTCCCGTGGAGTTTTTGCATGTTGTTTTCGCGTTGCGGCCGTCGGCCGCGTCCGTCGGTGCTGGCGCTGGCCGCCGCATCCCTTTTTTCTCCCGCCCTGTTCGCCCAGACGCCCGCTGAACAACAACTGCGCGAGGTCGTCGTCAGCGCGACCGGCTTCGAGCAGGAACTCAAGGACGCGCCCGCGTCCATCTCGGTGATCACGCGCCAGGAACTGGAAACGCGCCAGTTCCGCGACCTGGCCGAGGCGCTGCAGAACGTCGAAGGCATCGACGTGGGCGGCGCCACCGGCAAGACCGGGGGCCTGGACATCTCGATCCGCGGCATGCCCAGCGACTACACGCTGATCCTCATCGACGGCCGCCGCCAGAACGTGGCCGGCGACGTGACGCCCAACGGCTTCGGCGCCGCGCACACCAGCTTCATGCCGCCGCTGGCGGCCATCGAGCGCATCGAGGTCATCCGCGGCCCGATGTCCACGCTGTACGGCTCCGACGCCATGGGCGGCGTGGTCAACATCATCACGCGCAAGGTGGCGCGCGAATGGGGCGGCCAGGTCACGATGGAAACCGGCATTCCGCAGGACAGCGAGTGGGGTTCGCAGACGCGCTCCAGCGTCTACCTGAGCGGCCCCGTTGCCACCGACCTGCTGGGCCTGACCCTGCGCGGCAACATCTACCGCCGCGAAGCCGCCGACTGGGTGCTGGCCCCCGGCCAGGCGCAGCCCGCGACGGCGCGCAACCCGGCGCCGGCCGAGAGCCGCCAGCACAGCGTGGGCGGGCGCCTGATGCTCACGCCCAACCGCCAGCACGACATCTGGCTCGACGTCGAATCGGGCCGCAGCTGGTACGACAACGAAGACGGCCGCCTGGGCACGCGCGACGCCGCCGCGCCCAACCGCACCGGCAACAACCCGCCGGGCTACCTGGACGCGCTGCGCTTCAACCGCGACCAGGTCGCCATCGGCCACACCGGGCGCCTGGGCTTCGGCACGGTCGAAAGCAGCCTGATGCACACCACGACCGAAACCGTCGGCCGCACGATTCCCGGCGGCGCCATCCCGCGCAATGCCGCGGCCCGCCGCACCGTGTACTGGCTGAACGAAGCCGACCGCGGCCGCGCGCGCGAACTCAAGACCACCAACCTCGTGCTCGACAGCAAGCTCGTCGCGCCGGTGGGCGATGCCCACGTGCTGACCGTCGGCGGCCAGTGGTGGGACGCCAAGCTGGTCGACGGCCTGCTGCCGCGCTCGCAGAGCCAGACCATGTGGGCGCTGTTCGCCGAAGACGAATGGCGCCTTGCGCCCGGCCTCACCGCCACACTGGGCGGTCGCTACGACCACCACAGCGCCTTCGGCGGCCACGTGAGCCCGCGCGGCTACCTGGTCTGGGACGCCACGCCGCAGTGGACCTTCAAGGGCGGCGTCAGCAAGGGCTTTCGCGCGCCGCGCCTGAACCAGCTGATCGACGGCATCAGCGGCGTGAGCGGCCAGGGCGCCACGCTCAACATCGGCAACCCGAACCTCAAGCCCGAGACCAGCACCAGCACCGAGCTGTCGGCGCTGTTCAACAACCAGAAGGGCCTGACCGCCTCGGCGACCCTGTTCCACAACAAGGTGAAGGACAAGATCGCCAGCGGCGGCGACTGCAGCGTGGCGCGCATCTCCAGCTGCATCGTCGACCCCACCGCCAACTACTCGGTCAACGTCGACCAGGCCAAGACCTGGGGCATGGAACTGAGCAGCCGCGTGCAACTGACCAAGGCCTGGGGCCTGAAGGCGGGCTACACCTGGACCGACAGCGAAGTGATCGAGGGCGGCGTGAAGAACGGCAAGCTGGCCGACACCGCGCGCCACCTGCTGCATGCGCAGCTCGACTGGAACCCCGACGCCAAATGGCGCTTCTGGCTGCGCGGCGAGTACCGCGGCAAGAGCCCTCGCTTCACCGGCGACCCGGCACGGCTCACGGGCAACAACCTGGCGATCTACCGCGCGGTGGGCGACATCAAGGCCTACCACCTGTTCCACCTGGGCGGCTCCTACCAGGTGTCGAAGAACGTGCGCCTGAACGCCAACATCAACAACCTGTTCAACAAGGACTTCCGCAAGTTCCAGCAGGTGAACCTGGCGGGCACCTCGGCCTGGGTCAACGAGTACTTCCAGGGCGGCGCGTCGGTGGCGGGCACCACGCCGGCGGGACGCACGATCTGGCTGTCGGCGAACGTGACGTTCTGACGCTGACGGCGGGCGGCGTGGGCCTCAGGGGTTCGCGTCTGCCTGCCACACGAGCGTCGCCGCGCTCAGGTCTTCGAGCGCGCTGCCCACCGCCTTGAACACCGTGCGCTCGGCATCGCCCGTGCGCCCGGGCCGCGTGCCTCGGCACAGCTCGGTGAGCGTGCCCTGCACCGCGTCGGCGCGCAAGGTGCCGGCCGCGATCGCGTCGAGCAGGTCGCCGGCCTTCTGCAAGGCTTCGGGCGTGTCGATGAAGGTGCGCGTGCCATCGAAACACTGCACATCGGCTTCGCGCATCGCGGGCGTGAAGCTGCCGATCAGGTCCAGGTGCGCGCCCGGTGCGAGCCATTCGCCGCGCACCAGCGGCGTGGTCGCCAGCGTGGCGCAGCTCACGATGTCGGCATTGCGCACGGCCGCTTCGAGGTCGGTGCCGGCCGCCTGCGCGTTCCATCCCTCACTGCGCCATTGCTCGGCCAGCGCCTCGGCGCCCTCGGGCCGGTGGTTCCACACCCACACCTCGTCGATGGGGCGCACGCTCGCGTGCGCGGCGGGCAGCATGCGCGCGATGCGGCCGGTGCCCAGCACCAGCAGCTTGCGCGCATCGGTGCGCGCCAGGAACGAGGCGCCCAGCGCCGAGGCGGCCGCCGTGCGCCGCGCCGTGATCTCGTTGCCGTCCATCATCGCCAGCGGTACGCCGGTGCGCGCGTCGTACAGCACGTAGGTCGCGTGCAGCCCGGGCAGGCCGCGCGCGCCGTTGCCCGGAAAGATGTTGATCGTCTTGATGCCCAGGAAGCCCGCGTCGCTCCACGCCGGCATGATCAGCACCGTGCCGCGCGTGGCCGCGTCGCCGCCGGTCTCGATGCTGTGCACGTGGCGCGGCGGCACCTGCGCCTCGGCCGCGAAGGCGGCGCGCAGCGCGGGCACCAGCCGCTCGAAACCCAGGGGGGCGGCGGTGGCGGCTTCGTCGAAGTGTTTCATGGGCGGGCAGGCAGCGCCGGGGCGCTGTCGAAGAAGGTGGTGAGGGCTTGCTGGTACGTGGCGCCAAAGCGCGGCGCCGCCATCGGCTCGAGGTGGCCGGCGCCCGGCACCTCGATCAGCTGCTTGGGTTCTTTTGCATCGGCCAGCAGGCGCTGCGAGTGGTGGTGCGGAATCACCGCGTCGGCCGTGCCGTGGATCAGGAGCAGCGGAATCGGTGCGATGGCCGCGACGAACTTCGAGGCCGCGTAGTCGTCGCGCACCAGCAGGCCGGCGCCCGGCAGCTTGTCGTTGGCGATGGAGCGGTACGAATAGAAGGTCGACTCGATCGCCACCGCCTTCACGCCGGCCCGGTTGCCCGAGCCCACGGCGGCGATCGCGTTCGTGCCGCCCAGGCTCTGCCCGAAGACGAACAGCCGTGACGCATCGACATCCGCGCGGGCGCGCACATGGTCGAGCGCGGCGTTCGAATCCTCGAACACGCCCCGGGGCTCGGGTTCGCCGTCCGATTCGCCATAGCCGCGGTAGTCGAACACGAAGACGTTGTAGTCCTGCGCGGGCAGCCACGCCACGAAACGCCAGTGGCTGCTCATGTTCTGCGCGTTGCCGTGGAAATGCACCACCGTGCCCTTCGCCGCCTTCGGGTCGGCCCGGCCCGCGGCGGGAATGAACCAGCCGCTCAGGCGCGTGCCGTCGGCGCTGGTGAAGCGCACGTTCTCGTAGCGCAGGCCCAGCGCGTCGGGCGTTTCGTAGCGCACGCGGTCGGGGTAATAGAACATCGACTGCACGCAGCCGCCGAGCAGGAAGAGGGGCAGGGCGGCGAGCGGCATCCACCAGCGGCGAGCAGGTGCGGCGGTGGTGGTCGTCATGCCTGCGGTCCGCCGGCCCGCCGGCTTTCGGCGAGCATGTTGCAGAAGAGGGCGCCTTGCTCGATGGCGTCGTCCAGCGCCACGTGCGTGTGCGGCAGCCCGGCGTCGAACCAGCGGCGCGGCATCGCGCGCTTGGTGCTGTCGCGGTAGCCGATCTTCAGCAGGGCCATCGCAAAGCTCTTCATGTCGAGCGCCGAATGGCTGAACGGGCTCTCGCCCGCGAAGCGCATCAGGTACCAGTAGACGAACAGGAAGTCGAAGCCCGCCGGATAGGCCACGAACACCGGCCGCGCCTTCAGGCCCTTGAGCCACGCGACGTAGTTCTTCATGGCGTACGCCGGGTCCTGCAGGTCGGTGCGACACGCGGCCCAGGCCTCGGGCTGGGTCTGCCACCAGGCAGCAGTCTTCGGGTCGGCCTCGGCGCCGGGCAGCGTGTGCAGGTTGGCGCTGAAGGTGGACACCAGTTGCTTGTCGGCCGTGTAGGCGGCCGAGCCGAAGCTGAGCATCGAGTGCGGGCCGGGAATGGGGCCGTCGGTTTCGACGTCGGTGCTGATGTAGATCTCGGTCATGGGCGAAGGCTCGTCGCGGGGTCGGTGAGGGGGAAGACATGCATGTCCATCCAGCGCCCCGACGCGTTCTCGATGAGCACGACCTCCGTGCAGCGCGCCTGCACCGGCCCCGATGCAAGCAGCCGCGCCTGCAACTCGATGGCCGCTTCTTCCGCGTGCAGCGCGTTGGCGTGCGCCACCGACAGATGCGGAACGATGTCGTCATGCGCGCCGTCGTACGGCGGGAACTCGGGAAACTCCTTCACCAGCGCACGCGTCATTTCGATGAACGGCGCGGCGGGCTCCGGTGCGAGGTAGGCGGTCTCGGGAAAGCGCCCGACCTTGCCGAGCACGAACGAGAACGGCGCCGTGCGTTGCAGCACGCGCCGCGCGCGGGCGAGCACCTCGTCGGTGATTCGCTCGGGGTCCATGAAGGGCACGAGCAGCGTGATGTGGGCGGGCACGCCGAGCGCCACGGTGGGGTCGAAGCGGCGGCGAAGGTCTGCGGCGATGGTTTCAGCCGCGGGGACTTTCACGGCGAATGCGGAGATGGGCATCGGGCGGAGGATAGCCCATCGACGCTCCGATTCGCTCCCGGAAAACGCGGCGATGAAGGCGCCTTCTGCCTCAAAAGAAATCGACCTCCCGCAGTGCTTTCGCGGCGACCACCAGCCGTCGGACGGTGATGCCGATCTGTTCGTGTTCCACCCCATTCGACAAGACGGCGCCCGCGTGGAAGTCCGGCTCCAGGGTGACCCGGTAGCGCATCTGGAAGCGGATGGCGCTGTTGATGGTCTCGATGACCATGTACAGGGCGTTCTCGTTGAACTGCCTGCCGGTCTTTGCGCCGGAGGCCTTGAGCACCTGCCAGTCGTCCTGCTTGTGAGCTCGAAGGTCTCCCAGATCGTGCTGCCAGGCATCCAGCAGCTTGTCGCAAATGGCCAGCCCGATCTGGTCGTCGGGCGCCGATGCGTCGAGCACGATGGGCGTGCCGGTCTCGGCAATGCTCGTGGTCGAGGAGACGATGTACGTGCTGTCCCCGTACAGGTACAAGACCGCGCGCAGTTCCTTGCCGGTGCGCAACCTGGCGTCGTTGATCTCGACGGCGGAGTGGTCGGGCGACGCCCTCCTGGCTGGCTCTTCCTTGGGGGCTTTCTTCAAGAAGTCGAACATGGACAGGTTCTCCTCAGTGCTTCGCAAGCGTTGAAATTCGGCCCCAGTCCAGCCCCATCTTGGCCAGGTACTTGCGCAGCCGGTCCGCATCGTTCACCACGCTGCGCTGCGTCCGTGAGGCCTGGAACAGCTGCCGCCCCGCCTCCGACAAGCTGCGCGCCGGCCGGCACACGCGCACCACCGCTTCGAGCTGCAGACGATCGAATAGGTCGAGCGCCGCGAACTTCTCTTCGCCGAGCAGGGTTTCCAGGTCGACGTCGTCGCCCGCCGTCGTCGATGTGCCCACGCCCTCGTGCTTCCACAGCCAGCGCAGCCGCGCGATCTCCGCCTCGACCAGCGCGACCGCGATGCGCCCGCCGTCGGCCAGCGTTGCAAGCCGCGTCACGCTGGCCGAGAGGTCGCGGAAGTTGCCGCGCCAGATCGCCTCGCTGCTCTGCGCAAAGCGCAGGTAGGCCGTGCGCGCCTCGGCGTTGAAGCGCACCACACGGTGGTTCTCGGCCGCGTGCAGGGCCAGCAGGTGGTCGAGGTTGGGCTCGATGTCCTCGGGCCGCTGCGCGAGGCCGGGCAGGTCGTAGGTCCAGAGGTTGATGCGCGCGAACAGGTCTTCGCGAAAGCGCCCCTGCGCCACGTCGCGGCGCAGGTCGCGGTGGGTGCCGGCGATGAGCTGGAAGTCGCTCTCCACTTCCTTGTCGGCGCCCACGGGGAAGAAGCGCTTTTCCTCGATGGCCTTGAGCAGCATCGCCTGTTCATCGAGGCCCAACTCGCCGATCTCGTCGAGGAACAGCGCGCCCTGGTGCGCGGTGCGCAGCAGCCCCGCGCGGTCGCTCGCCGCGCCGGTGAACGAGCCCTTCTTGTGGCCGAACAGCGTGGAGGCCGCGCCGTCGCCGCGCAGCGTGGCGCAGTTCACCTCGACGAACGGCCCCGTCACCTGGTGGCGCGCCTGCTTCAGCTCGAACATGCGGCGCGCCAGGAACGACTTGCCCGCGCCCGTCGGCCCCACCAGCAGGATCGGCGCGCGCGAGCGCACGGCCACGCGCTCGATCTCGTCGATGAGCGCGTTGAAGCGCGCATTGCGCGTGGCGATGCCGCTCTTCAAAAAGGCGACCGCGTCGCGCTGGTCGGCGTCGAAGCGGCGCGCGATCGGGTCGTAGCGCGACAGATCGAGGTCGATCAGCGCGACCTTGCCGGCGTCGCCCTGGCGCTGCTTGCGCGGCGGCGAGGTCTGGGCCAGCACGCCCGGCACCACGCGCGATTCCGACAGCAGGAACATGCAGATCTGCGCCACGTGCGTGCCCGTGGTGATGTGCGTCCAGTACTGCTCGCGCTCGGGCTTGAAGGGGTAGGCGCGCGCCCAGTCGTACAGGCGCGTGTAGACCTCGCCGAAGTCCCACGGGTCTTCGAGGTCGAAGGGCACGAGGTTGACGGTGGTCTCGGGCGACACGGCGGCGATGTCGGCCTTCACCAGCTCGGCCAGCGCCGTGTGCTTGCGCGTGTGCAGCAGCTCGATGCGCGCCACCACCATGTCGTCGTGCTGCGCGAGCGAGACCGTGGGGCGCCACTTGTTCCAGCGGCCCGCGCCCTGGCCGGCATCGAGCTGGGTGCCGAGGAAACCGATGACGACGATGGGCTTCATGGATAAAAGACTAGCTGAAATTCTAGAAATTATCCGAATGCTAGCAAGGGATCGGCGCCGTGTCACATCGGGCGAAGAAGAAATTTCCCTTTCTGTTCAATGACTTGCATCGCCGTCGCCGCGTTTCCAGGCGCCGTGCACGCAAGTTGGCACGCTCGCTGCAATAGAGAACCTGTCCGGATGCAGTTCATCCGCTCCCAGGTGCCGCATGAAAGCGGCCCGGTGCCGCAGGCCAGACCTGTTCTTGGGTCCGCGGTATGCCGCTGTTGAACTGCTTTGGTCACTGGACTTGTTCCAGTCTGCTCATGGTGGAGCACCGTGCTAACCACGCGGCGTGGCGGGTTCGATTCCCGCAAACAACCTTCGGCGGTGTTCGCACCGCCGCTTTGATGGGGGCGAAAGCCCCACCGCCCCGGCACACCGGAGCGAGGCGCAGGGCAGGGCCCGGCCGAGCGACACCGTGCCAGTGCAGGCGGCTTGTGCATCGCGCGTTCTGCCAGGAACCGCATGCAGCCATCGACGCAGAAGGAGGCGATGGCGCAGCCGACGTGGCGGCGCCATCGCACCGACCCGTCGACCGCTGCGTTGCTGACCTCGCAAGCCACGGTGCCCGCCGCCTGCCCTTCGTGGGCCCCGATACGAAACACAGACGAACAACGAACGACAACCGCAACGAAGAAGAAGAGAGAGGAAGAAAAAATGCTGGGATTCACCCAATTCACCGTCAAGAAGAACGAACGCGTGCTGCTGCTGCGCAACGGCGATTTCGAGGGCCTGTACGCCGCCGGCAAGTACCGTGTATTCACGGGTTTCGACACCGTGCAGCTCGAGCGTTTCTCGCTGGCCGAGCCGGCCTTCGAGCACGAGCTGGCCGACTACTTCCTGGCGCGCGAGCCGCAGCTGGTGCAGCGCGAGTTCGTGCAGGTGTCGCTGGGCGAGACCGAGGTCGGCCTGCGCCATGAAGACGGCGTGCTGGTGCAGGTGCTGCCGCCCGCCACCCGCAAGCTCTACTGGCGCGGCCTGCGCGAGCAGCGCGTCGACGTGATCGACGTGGCCGCCGATGCACGCCTGCCGGCCGAGCTGCTGGCCAAGCTGCAGAGCGTGGCGCTGCGTCCGCGTGCGGTGCAGGGGCTCGAAGGCGTGCTGCTGGTGCAGGTGCCCGAGTTCCACGCCGGCGTGCTGACCCTCGAAGGCCAGATGCAGGCGCTGCTGCCGCCGGGCAACCACGGCTTCTGGCGCTTCAACCGGCAGGTGGCCGTGACCAGCGTGGACCTGCGCTCGCAGATCGCCGAAGTGAGCGGCCAGGAAATCCTGACCCGCGACAAGGTGGGGCTGCGGCTGAACCTGTCGGCGGTGTGGCGTTTTGCCGATGTGCGCCAGGCCCTGGCGCAGATGCCCAAGCCGGCCGAGCATGTGTACCGCGAGCTGCAGTTCGGCCTGCGCGCGGCGGTGGGCGAGCAGACGCTCGACGCCCTGCTGGAGAACAAGTCGGCCATCGACCAGACGGTGCTGGCGCAGGTGCGCGAGCGGCTCGAGGGTTCGGGCCTGGTGCTGGAGAGCGTGGGCGTGAAGGACATCATCCTGCCGGGCGAGATGAAGACCATCCTCGCGCAGGTGGTGGAGGCCGAGAAGTCGGCCCAGGCCAACGTGATCCGTCGCCGCGAGGAAACCGCGGCCACGCGCTCGCTGCTGAACACCGCCAAGGTGATGGAGGGCAACCCCGTCGCCTTGCGGATGAAGGAACTCGAGACGCTGGAACGCGTGGCCGAGCGCATCGACAAGATCTCGGTGGTCGGCGGCCTGGACCAGGTGCTCAACGGACTCGTGACGCTGCGGCCGAACGGGTCCTGAGCGGTAGAGAAAAGAGAGAGACACGGGCACGCAGGCACAGAAGGGAGCGCCACTGCCAAAAATGTTTGAAATTGTCGGCAGCCTGGGTAAGACCAGGTACGGCGGGCAAGTCGGTCGACGAGCAAGGTTGAGGATGCAGGTGCTGGCTCCGATGACGGGTCTGTCACTGGCGCGCGTTTCCAATCGTCGACTGGGCCATCGGACTCAAACACCATGGTCGCCGTATTGATGCGGGTTCGAATCCCGCCGTGTCCACCAGTCATGTGAACGAAGTTACTGAGAAGAAAGAAGATCATGTCGGATGAAGATCGGACCCAGGAGCGGATCGGCTACGTGCTGAGCGGTACTGGCTGGGCCACGTTGAGCTTTCGCGCAGACGCTGGGCCTCTGGCTTTCGCGGTGTCGTACTTGCACGACTCGCTGGGAGACCTGGCTCGCATGGGGCTCGAGATGGCAAAGGGCGCGAACAGTGCCACGGCTGTCTTCATGGATGAGCCTGGCGAAGTTCTCTTCGTGGTGACGGGCGATGAGGACGATTTGAGCTTCGAGTTGCGCCGCTACCGCGATTGGGCGAGCTGGGGACTCATTGCCACGGACGACTACGAGGTTGTGGATCGCGGGACCATCCGACGGGTGGACCTGGTCCGAAACATCCACGTGGTTCTGGAGCGCATGTATGTGGATCTGGGGCTTGAGAAGTACCGCGAACGCTGGGTACAGCATGACTTTCCGCTCCGGGCGTATGAGGGACTCATTGCCGAATTCAGGAAGCGGCCACGGATCGAAATTGAACAGACAAACAAATAGACAGAGAGAGAAGAAAAATGACGAACTACAAACTGCATGAAGTCGCCAACGGCGTCCCCGTGAAGATGTGGACCAATGGCGTGCCCGTGGAAGACGAAGCGCAGAAGCAGCTCGAGAACGCTGCGCGCCTGCCCATCGTGTTCAAGCACATCGCGGCCATGCCCGACGTGCACTACGGCATCGGTGCAACTGTGGGCTCGGTGATCCCGACCTTCAAGGCGATCATTCCCGCCGCGGTCGGCGTTGACATCGGCTGCGGAATGATGGCCTGCAAGACCACGCTCAATGCACGCGACCTGCCCGACAACCTGGGCCCGCTGCGTTCGGCGATCGAGAAGGCCGTGCCGCACGGAAGCAACCCCAAGCGAATGGGCCGTGACAAGGGTTCGTGGGAAACGCCGCCCGACGAAACCGATGCCGCCTGGGCCAAGCTGGTGGACGAGTTCGAACTGATCTGCGAGGACCATCCACGCATCAAGAACACGAACAACCACAAGCATCTGGGAACGCTGGGTACCGGCAACCACTTCATCGAGGTGTGCCTCGATGAAGCGGGCGCCGTGTGGTTCATGCTGCACTCGGGTTCGCGTGGCGTGGGCAATGCCATCGGCACGCACTTCATCGAACTCGCGAAGAAGGACGCGCAGCTGCACCAGCGCAACCTGCCCGATCAGGACCTGGCGTACTTCGAGGAAGGCGCCCAGTACTTCGGCGACTACGTGCGTGCGGTGGGCTGGGCCCAGAAGTTCGCACGGGCGAACCGCGAAGTGATGATGCAGCGCGTGGTCGCGGCCGCGCGCAAGGTCATCACCAAGCCTTTCGAAGCGCACGTGGAAGCGGTGAACTGCCACCACAACTACGTGAGCCGCGAGACGCACTTCGGGCAGGACGTGCTCGTGACCCGCAAGGGCGCGGTGAGCGCGAAGCTCGGCGAGCTGGGGATCATCCCCGGCAGCATGGGCGCCAAGAGCTACATCGTGCGCGGCAAGGGCAACCCCGAGAGCTTCATGAGCTGCAGCCACGGCGCGGGCCGGAAGATGAGCCGGACGAAGGCAAAGAAGCTGTTCACCGTCGCCGACCAGATCGCCGCGACCGAAGGCGTCGAATGCCGCAAGGACGCCGACGTGATCGACGAGATCCCGATGGCCTACAAGGACATCGACGCGGTGATGGAGGCGCAGAAGGACCTGGTGGAGGTGGTTTACACGCTCAAGCAGGTGGTCTGCGTGAAGGGTTGACCGTGGGCATCGAGTACCGCGTCAAGGTCGCATTGCCGTCGCGCGAAGTCGCGCAAGGCATCTGCAGGAAGGCAGGCATCGGCGGCCATCTGAACGTCAAGGGCGAGCGCGCGGATTTCTATCCGGCGCCGCCTTCGACGCCTTCGGAATGGGCACAGGCCGTGGTCAGCATCGAGGCCGATGGCTTTGTGGTCTGCCTGCTTGCGAACACCGACTTTGCACGACAGGTGTTGGGCAGCATCGTTCAACTCGCTGCGAGCGAAGGTATCGTGACAGTGGAAGAGCTATAGGAGGAGGATCGGAAGACCGACCTGCCTTCGTAGCGACGTATTGCGGAGGTTCAAAGAAAAATGAAAAGCAACAAGCAACGCCGCGCCGAAATCAAGGCGCACCGCCTCGAACGCGCCGCGCGCGCCGTGGGATTGCAGCAGCGCCAGGCCGATGCACGGCTGCTGCGCGCCGAAGGCATGGTCGCGGCCGACACGGCCTTGCTGGCCGCGCACAACAACACCTACGGCCCGCTGCCCACCTTCTATGTCGACAAGGCGTTCACCTGCCGCGATTGCGGTGCGCAAGAGGTGTGGACGGCCAAGCAGCAGAAGTGGTGGTACGAGGTGGCGCTCGGCAGCATCCACAGCACGGCGGTGCGCTGTCGCGCATGCCGGCTCGGAACGCCGCGAACAAGAACAACGACAAACGACTGAACAAGAAAGAAAGACGTGTCCCGATGACGGAAGCACAAGAAGAACAACGAGCACTCGATGCCGTCGAACTCGACGGCTCCCAAGGCGAAGGCGGTGGCCAGATCCTGCGCACCGGCCTCGCGCTGTCGATGGTCACGGGCCGGCCGCTGGCCATCGCGAAGATCCGCGCGGGTCGGGCCAAGCCGGGCCTGATGCGCCAGCACCTGGCGTGCGTGCACGCGGCGGCGGAGATCAGCGGCGCGCAGGTCGAGGGCGCCGAGCTGGGCTCGCAGTCGCTGCGCTTCGTGCCGGGGCCGGTGCGCGCGGGCGACTACCGTTTTGCGATCGCCGGCGCGGGCAGCTGCATGCTGGTGCTGCAGACGGTGCTGCCGCCGCTGCTGCTGCAACCCGCGGGCCAGGTGAGCCGGCTGCGGCTGAGCGGTGGCACGCACAACCCGATGGCGCCGCCGTTCCACTTCCTGGAGCGCGCGTTCGCGCCGCTGGTGCGCCGCCTCGGCGGCGACCTGCAGCTCGTGCTGCGCCGTTGTGGCTTCTACCCGGCCGGTGGTGGCGAGGTGGACGCGACGATCGTGCCGGCGGCGGAAGGCGCGCGGCTGCAGGCCTTCGACCTGCTGTCGCGCGGCCATCTGCTGGCGGGCCATGCGGAGTGCCTGGCGCCCGGCCTGCAGCGCCATGTGGTGGCGCGTGAACTCGAAACGGTGGGAGCGGCGATGGGCTGGTCGGTGGAAGCCGAGCAGCTGCGCACGGTGCCGACGCGCCAGAACGAAGGTCCGGGCAATGCGCTGCTGGTGACGCTGGCCTACGCGCATCTCACCGAGGTGTTCACGGCCTTCGGCGAGAAGACGCTGAGCGCGGAGCAGGTGGCGCATGGCCTCGTGAAGGAGGTGCGCGCGTTCCAGAAGCATGAAGATGCGGCCGTGGGGCCGCATTTGGCCGATCAGCTCGCGCTGCTGCTGGCGCTGGCGGTGTTCCGGCAACCGGGGCAGTCGGGCGCGTTCACCTGCAGCGAAGTGACGCCGCACACGCGCACGAACTGCGCGGTGATCGAGCGCTTCCTGCCGGTGCGCTTCACGATCACCGAGGCTGCAGGCCCGCGCGCGGCGCGGGTGCAGGTGGCGTCGTGATTACAGGCCGGCCTGGCGCGTGAAGCTCACGGCCGGCTTCTTGTAGGCGGCGGGCACTTCGTCGCGGTAGAAGGCGCGGCGGTCCAGGCTTTGCAGCGGGTTGTGGGCAGCGGCCACGGCCTGGTCGCGCACGGCCTGGCGGTCGAGCGTGGAGGTCACGGCGACGGTGCCTTCGGCGGCGGCGTCGGAGTATTCGTTGCCATTGCGCGCGGCGGCGACGGCTTCGGTGCGCACGTCGGCACGGCTGGCGGCCGAGGTGATGGCGTGCACGCCTTCATACGTTTCGGCGTGGGCCGCGCCCACGGTGCCCAGCAGGGCGAAGGCGGCGGCGGAAATGGCGAGGAGTTGCTTGCTGTTCATGATGAGATTTCCCTTGAGTCTGTGGGCGGCGGACAGTCGTCGTTGCCACAAGCTGCAGTGTGAAACCGCATCACGGAAGGCGCTGTGCGTTTGCGCACCGAATCCGGCAGGTGATGCTCAGGGCGCTTTCCCGGCGCGTGAATACATCACGGCCAACGGCTCGGAGCGCCCGCGCACGTTCAGCGTGTCGACCGGGCCCAGCGTGTCTTCGGCGTCGGCCTGCCGCGCCGCGAACTGCGAGACCACGAGCCGTGCTGAAGCAGTCTTCGAATGGTCCTGCAGGCGGCTCGCGGTGTTGACCACTTCGCCGATGGCGGTGAAGGTGGTGGTCTCGAGGTAGCCGACCTCGCCGACGGCCGCGCGCCCGGCGTGCAGGCCCATGCCGAAGTCCAGCTGCTGGCCGAACTGGGCCTGGAAGTCGACGTTCCATGCGTCCATGCGCTCGCCGATGAGCTGGGTGGCGTGCAGGGCCTGCCGGCAGGCGGTGGGCAGGTCGCTCTCGAGGCCGAAGATGGCCATCACGCTGTCGCCGATGAACTGGTTGGGCACGCCGCCGCTCTCGCGCACGGCGGCGCCCACGATGGCGAAGTAGCGGTCGAGCACGTAGGCCAGGTCGAAGGGCCACTGCCGCTCCGACAGGCCCGACCAACGCCGCAGGTCGACGAACAAAATCGCCACGTCGCGCTCGTGCCCGAAGCGGCCGACCGGCGCGGGCCGGCCCTCGCGCGGCAGCGGCGCGAACAGCGGCGTCACCTCGATGCTGCCGCGCGGGCGCAGCTGGCAGGCCAGCCGCACGTCGTGCGGGGCGCGCACGCGTTCGAGCGTGCGCTGCTCGTCGCGGCCGGGCGTGCCGATGTGTTCGGGCGCACCGCCCACGCGCACGCGGCAGGTGGAGCAGCGCGCGCGCCCGCCGCAGATCGACACGTGCGCGATGCCGTGCGAGCGGCTGGCTTCGAGCACGCTCCAGCCGGGCGGCACGTGCACGGTGCGGTCGGGGTAGCGCAGCGCCACGGTGGCGCCGCGCGCGCGCCGGGCCAGGCGGCTGCGCGCCGCGTAGGCCGCGAGCAGGGCCAGCAGCGCCAAGGCGTAATACAGCTTGATGTTGGTTTCGGCGGCGTTGAGCGCGCGGCCCTGTTCGGGCGTCGGCAGCACGACGGGCGGCACGCCGGTCCACTGGAACTCGCGCCCCATCGACACGAAGCCCATCGCGGCGGTCACCGGCAGCAGCACGGCCACCGCGAGCAGCGGCGCGAACAGGCGCCGGTAGAGCGGGCGCACGCGCAGCGCGAAGTGCAGGCCGAGGCAGCCGTGGGCCCAGGCGGCGAGCATCATGCCCAGCTGCGCGCCCGCGCCGGCCAGATCCCACAGGCCCCAGACCACGCGCACGTACGAGCCCTCGATGCCGTAGGCCAGCCAGGCGCCGCGCATCGCGGTGAGGTGGGTGGCCAGCAGCAGCGGCAGCGCAAAGCCCAGCAGCACGCGCAGGGCTTCGAGTGGCGGCATGCGCAGGGTGCGGCGCTCCCACAGCGCGGCCACGGCGAGCGCGAGGTGGGTGAGGGCGGCGCCGTACAGCAGCAGGGTGCCGGGCAGGCTGTGCCAGAACTTCTGCACGCCGCGCAGCACGGTCTCGGCCGCGGCGAAGGAGACGATGCCCAGCGAATGGTTCAGCAGGTGCGCCGTGATGTAGGCCATCAGCACCAGCCCGCTCGCCCAGCGGAGGTTGCGCCGTGTCGGCGTTCTCAGCAAAAAAGGGGAAGGAGGGGAACGTCTGTCCATGAACGGGTTCGAAGCGGCACCCGAGCATAATGCGCGCGCCTCGATGACCACCGGCATGGCCCTACCCGAACCCACCCCCCGCTCCAGCCTCGCGCTGCGCCGTATCGCGCTGCTCGAAGGCCTGTCCGACGACCGTTTCGACCATCTGGCGCGCCAGTGCCTGTGGCACAGCGTGGCGGCCGGCAAGCCGCTGATGCTGCGCGCCGACCTGCAGGGCGAGGTGTTCCTGCTGGTGTCGGGCCGCGTGCGCGTGACGACCTACGCGGCCAACGGCCGGCAGGTGACGTTCCGCGATTCGGACGCCGGCGCGCATTTCGGCGACATCGCCGCGCTCGATGGCGGCCCGCGTTCGGCCGACGTGGTCACGCTCGAACCCTGCGTGGTCGCCAGCCTGGACCGCGCGGCCTTCCTGGCGCTGCTGCGCGAGGAGCCGCTGGTGGCCGAGCGCGTGATGCAGCGGCTGGCCGCGCTGGTGCGGCAGCTGTCGGAGCGGGTGATCGACCTGAGCACGCTCGGCGTGCAGAACCGCCTGCATGCCGAGCTGCTGCGCCTGGCGCGCGAGGCGGGCATCGACGGCAACGAGGCCCGGCTGGAGCCCGCGCCCAAGCACGCGGCGCTGGCCAGCCAGATCAGCACCAACCGCGAGCAGGTGACCCGCGAACTCAACACGCTGGTGCGCAGCGGCGTGCTGCGCAAGGACGGCAAGGCGCTGGTGGTGGCCGATGCCGAGCGCCTGGCGCTGATGGTGTCGCAGGTGCGCGGGGACTAGGTCAGTTCCAGCGGCCGTTGGGGCCCGCCACGCTGTAGCGGCCGGCGCCCATCAATGCCACGCTCAGCGCGCCGAACAGGTACAGGCCCTGCAGCTCCAGCGCCCAGCCGCCCTGCTTGGTCAGCGCGAACAGGTCGGCCATGTGCACGAGGCCGAAGGCGAAGAGCATGTTGATCACCACCACGGCGGCGGCGGCGCGCGTCCACAGGCCCGCGATCATCAGGAGCGGCGCGACGATCTCGCCCACGAACACGAGGTAGGCCAGCCCGCCCGGCAGGCCGCCCTTGGCCAGCATGCCGCTGATGAAGCCGACGCCGGCCGAGAGCTTGAAGATGCCGTGCAGCAGCATCAGCACGCCGACCGACACGCGCAGCACCAGCTTGCCGGCGTCGTCGCGGGCGGCGGGCGTGGCAAGGAACGACGAGGAGGAAGACGCCGAAGCGGCGGAGGCGATCGGGGCAGCCTGGGTGTTCATGGCGAATCCTTGAGTGGAAGAAAAAAGGAAGAAGGCCGCCGCGGACTGCGGCGGTTGCCATGCCAGTGTGAGAGCCCCGCCGCCGCCGGTCGGTGCGTTTACGCACACTTTTCGGCGGTTGGGTGGCTGACGGGTGTCAGTCGCCCTTGTAGCCCGAGGCCTTGATCACCGGCAGCCAGCGTGCGGCCAGCGCGTCGGTGTAGCGCACCACCTCTTCGCTCGACGCGCCGGGCAGCAGGTCGTAGCCCACGCGGCCCAGCTTTTCGCGCACGTCGGGCAGGGCCAGCACCTTGCGCACGGCCCGGTTCCACTGCGCCAGCGTGGCGGGTGCGGTGTTGGCGTGGGCATACAGCACGTAACGCGACGAGGCCACGAGCGTCGGGTAGCCCGACTCGGCGAAGGTCGGCACGTCGGGCAGGCCGTCGGCGCGCTTGTCGCCGGCCACGGCCAGCACGCGCAGCTTGCCCGCGCGGTGGTACTCGGTGAGGGTGGTGGTGGCGTCCATGCCCGAGGCCACCTGGCCGCCGATCAGCTCGGTGACCATGGCCGCGCCGCCGCGGTAGGGCACCAGGGTGGCACCGCTGCGCGACAGGGCCACGAAGTCCATGGCCAGGAAGTGCAGCAGCGAGCCCACGGTGGTGATGCCGATCGAGCCCTGGTCGGGGTGGGCCTTGGCGGCCTGGACGAACTGGGCCAGCGTCTTCACCGGTGAGGCGGCGCTCACGGCCAGGCCGAACTGGATGCCGCTCACGTCGGTCACGGGCTTGAAGTCGGTGGCCGGGTTGAAGCGCATGTTGGCGTAGATGGCGGGGCCGATGAACATCGGGTCGACCGGCGCCAGCAGCATGGTGGTGCCGTCGGCGGGGCTGTTCTTCAGCACCTCGGCCGCCAGGCGCGTGCCGGCGCCGGGGCGGTTGTCGACCATGACGGGGCGGCCGAGCTCGTCCTTGAGCTTTTCGGACAGCAGCCGGCCCATGAAGTCGGCCGGGCCGCCGGCCGGGAAGGGCACGATCAGGCGGTTGACCGCCGGCTGCGCGTTCGCGCCGTACGGCAGCAGGCCGCCCAGGCCCGTGGCCGCTGCCGCGCGGATGAGGCCGCGCCGCGAGAGTGCCGGGCCGGTGGGGAAAGTGAAGGGGGTCATCGAAAGTCTCCGGGTAGTTGGAATCGTTGGAAGAGCGGGAAAAGAAAGGTCACTGCGCGACCAGCGGCGTGAAGCGCGCCGCGTCTTCGAGCACCTGGCCGGCCTCCAGCAGCAGGTCTTCACGAAAGCGCCAGGCCAGCAGCTGCACGCCCATGGGTGCGCCGCCGGCCATGCCGGTGGGCACCGCGAGGCCGGGCATGCCCAGCGCGGCGGTGGCGAGCAGCGGGCTCTGGGCGTCGATGAGGGCGCGGGCGCGCTCCAGGCTGGCGACGTCTTCGTCCTGCGGGCAGGGGCGCTGCCACGACACGGGCATCAGCACCAGCGGATGGGTCTGCATGAACACCGACCAGCTGCGCAGCAGCGCCTGGCGCCGCGCGAGCGCGTCGAGAAAACCGTCGCGGTCGGTCTCGGCCATGCCTTCGAGCAGGTAGCGCTGGCTGCGCCGCATGAGGTCGTCGCCGTGCTGCTCGACGCCCGCGATGATGTTGCGGCGCGTGTCGTCCACGATCAGCGTGCGCCACAGGGCCGCGGCCTCGCCGAAGCAGGGCAGCTCGGCTTCGTCGACCGCGTAGCCCGCCTGCTGCAGCCAGCGCGCGGCATCGTCCAGCGCCTGCGTGACGGCCGGGTCGACCGGAATGCCCGGCGTGCGCTTGAACAGCGCCACGCGGATCGGGCCGGCGGGGCGCGGCAGCTCGTGCGGCATCGGCACCCAGTTCGGGTCGCGCGCGTCGGGGCGCGCCATGGCCTCGTAGCCCAGGCGCAGGTCGGCGATGTTGCGCGCCAGCGGCCCTTGCACCGACATGAGCTGCGGCGTGATGCCGCGCTCGCTGGTCGCGCTCGGGTTGAAGGCCGGCACGCGGCCGGCCGTGGGGCGCAGGCCGGCCACGCCGCAGGCGTATGCGGGGTAGCGGATCGAGCCGCCGATGTCGTTGCCGTGCGCCAGCGCGCCCATGCCGGCGGCCACCGCGGAGGCCGCGCCGCCGCTGGAGCCACCGGGCGTGATGGCCGCGTCCCACGGGTTCAGCGTGCGGCCGTGCACGCCGTTGTCGGTGAACCAGCGCGACGAGTAGGTCGCGGTGTTGCTGCGCCCCACGATGACGGCGCCCGCGCTGCGCCAGTGCGCCACCACCGGCGCGTCTTCGCGGGCGATGTGGTCCTTCAGCGGAATCACGCCGTTGGTCGTGGCGTGGCCGGCCTGGTCGACGTTGACCTTGATGCTCACCGGCACGCCGTGCAGTGGGCCCAGCGGCTCGCCGCGCAGGGTGCGCGCGTCGGCGGCGTCGGCGTTGGCCAGGGCCTCGTCGGCCAGCACCTCGGCCAGGGCATTGAGGCGCGGGTTGAGCTCGGCGATGCGCGTGAGCACGCTGGTCGTCACTTCGCGGCAGGACACCTCGCGGCGGCGCACGGCGTCGGCGAGGTCGGTGGCGCTGCGCTGCCAGAGGGCGGGGGATGCAGTCATGGGAGGTCTCGAGGAAAGTTCAGGCAAAGGAAACCCCGCACCCCGGCGCAACCGGGGTGAAGGCAAGAGAGAGAGCAGGAGAAGAGGGCGGCGGCGACGCGGATCAGCGTGCGCCGCGCGGGCGTCAGCCGGTCGGTTTCTTCATGAGCAGGCTGCCGCGGTCGACGCGGGATTCGGCCTCCAGGGCCAGGGCTTCGGCGTGTTCCATGTGCACGCGCATGACCTCGCGCGCACGCGCGGGGTCGCGGGCGCGCAGCGCGTCGAGCAGTTCGGTGTGGCTGTCGACGATCTCCTCGTCGAACTGGTCGAACTCCGTGAGCGCGTTGCGCACGATGATCACGCGGCGGATCACGTCGTTGAGCAGGCGGCACACCAGCGCCAGGAAGGGGCTGCTGCAGGCTTCGGCCAGGCGGTCATGGAACAGCAGGTCGGCCTCGCGGCGCTCGTTCCAGTCGGCGCTGCCGCCGTGGGCCGGGTGGCTGTGGCCGATCAGCACTTCCAGCGCGGCCAGGTCGGCCTCGGTGAGGCGCGTGGCCACGTTGGCGGCCAGCTCGGGCTCGACCACGCGCCGCAGCGCGTACAGCATCGTGATGTCGACCGGCTGGAAGTACAGAAAGTTCGACACCGCCTGCAGGCACTGCTCGTACGAGGCCTGCGTGAGCGTGGCGCCGCCGTTGGGGCCGGTGCTGATTGCGACCAGCCCCTGCACCTGCAGCGCGGCCAGCGCCTCGCGCACGGTGCCGCGCGACACGCCGAGCTGTTCGATCAGCTCTTTCTCCTGCGGCAGCTTGTTGCCGACCTGCTGCTGGGTCTGCACGACCCAGCGCTTGATGTTGTCGACCACCTGGTCGGAGCGCTTCACGCGCTTGTCGCGGGTGAGCGAAGGCTTGGGTTGGGAAGGGGGCATCTGCGTTTCGGGTATTTATGATCATAAATGTCATAAATCTCGAAAACGCTGTCAAGCGGGTTGTCCCGCGAGGCGTGGCCGGGGTGGGCCGTCGGCAGGAAACCGGGCTTCCTGCTACGCTCCCGGACGGCCCGCCTGCCCCTGGCGGGCTTTTTTCTGCGCTGCTGGTTTCCCCATGGTTTTTCCCCTCATCACCGACCCGTCGTTCTACGCGGTCGCCGTCCCCGCCGTGCTGCTGCTCGGCATCAGCAAGAGTGGCTTCGGCGCCGGTTTCGGGTCGCTGGCCGTGCCGATGATGGCGCTGGCCGTCACCGTGCCGCAGGCGGCGGCGATCCTGATGCCGCTGCTGCTGCTCATGGACCTGCTCGGCCTGGCCGCGTTCCGGCGCGACTTCGACCGCTCGCTGCTCAAGTTCCTGATTCCGTTCGGGCTGGTCGGCACGGTGATCGGCACGCTGCTGTTTCGCGTGCTGTCGGCCCACACGGTGGCGGGCATCGTGGGCGTGTTCACGCTGGTGTTTCTGGCGCAGCGCCTGCTGTTTCCGCCCAAGCCCAACGACCCGCTGCCGTCGCGCGCGGTGGGCGCGGTGCTGACGACCGTGTCGGGCTTCACCAGCTTCATCGCGCATGCGGGCGGGCCGCCGATCAATGCCTACGTGATCCCGTTGAAGCTCAAGCCCGTGGTGTTCACGGCGACCATGGCCTACTTCTTCTTCGTGGTGAATCTCAGCAAGTGGATTCCCTATGCGTGGCTCGGCCTGCTCGACTTTCGCACGCTGGCCACCTCGCTCGTGCTGATGCCGATCGCACCGCTGGGCGTGTGGATCGGCATCCGCATCGCACGCCGCATCGATGCGACGTGGTTCTATCGCTTCGTGTATCTGGGCATGCTGCTCACGGGCCTCAAGCTCGTCTACGACGGCTTCCTGGCCTGAGAAAGCATCAAAGTTCCACGATCGACTTGAAGCCGCCGAAGATCATGCGTTTGCCGTCGAACGGCAGGTTCTTCATGTCCATCATGGCCTCCAGGCGCGGGTCGGCCATGACCTTCTTGTTGATCGTGTCGCGGTGCTTGCGCGACTTGTAGGTGATCCACGAGAAGGCCACGGTCTCGTCGGCCTTGAGCTTCACGCTTTGAGGGAACGACGTGAGCTTGCCGGGCTTCACGTCGTCGGCGATGCACTCCACGTACTCGAGCGCGCCGTACTCCATCCAGACCTTGCCGGCCTTGCGCGCCAGCTTGCGGTAGGCCTCGACGTTCTTGGTGGGAATGGCGACGATGAATCCGTCTACATAACGAGCCATGTCTGTTCTCCTGAATAGGGGATAGAAACGTTGAAAAAGAAAAAGCGGGGGCTGCATGGCGCCGTCGCGTTCACGACGACGCCGTCTCGCCCGCCGCGCCCGGGGCCGACGCTGCTTCGTTGTTGTTCTGGGTGTGTCCCGGCGCGGCCGGGCGAAGCAGCAGGACCCCGATCAGACCCGCCGCCGCCGCGAACACGGCGCCGACCAGGAATGCCAGGTTGTAGCCACCGGTGAGCGCCAGCGGCGTCTGCGCGCCGGCGGTGGCCATGGCCGTGGTGCGTGCCGCCGCGGCGCTGGCCAGCACGGCCAGGCCCAGGGCGCCGCCCATCATGAAGGCGGTGTTGACCACGCCCGAGGCCAGGCCCGAGTCGGCGGGGTCGACCTCGCTCATGGCCGCCAGCAGCACCGGGTTGAAGGCCATGCCCGCGCCCAGGCCCAGCAGCACCATGCCGGGCAGCACGTCGAGCACGAAGCTGCCGTTGACCGGTGCGCGCGCGAACAGCGCCAGCCCGAGGGCCGCGAGCCACAGTCCCGCCGCCAGCGGCTTGCGGATGCCGAAGCGCATCACGATCTTTGCGGAGAGGCCCAGCGAGAACACCGCCATGATCACGTTGGCCGGCAGGAAGGCCAGCCCGATCTGCATCGGCGTGTACTGCAGCACCAGCTGCATGTACAGCGCCGAGATGAAGAACCACGCGAACATGGCCGCGGCCCACAGCACGCCGACCACGTTGGCCACCGACACGCTGCGCAGTTTGAACAGGCCCAGCGGCATCAGCGGATGCTGCACGCGCGCCTCGATGGCGATGAAGACGGCCAGCAGCACCACGGCCGCGCCGAGCAGGCCCATCGTCTGCGTGGAGCCCCAGCCCGCCTCGTTGCCGTTGACCACGCCGTACACCGCGAGCATCAGCGACGAGGTGACGGTGATGGCGCCGGCCACGTCGAGCTTCTCGCCGTGCGCATGGCCGCGTGCGTTGGGCAGCAGCGCCACGCACAGCGCATACACCGCCACGCCGATCGGCAGGTTGACCAGGAAGATCCAGTGCCAGCTCAGCGTGCTCGTGAGCAGGCCGCCCAGCAGCACGCCGATGCTGCCGCCGCCTGCGCACACGAAGCCGTACACGCCCATCGCCTTGGCGCGGTCGGCCGGCTCGGTGAACAGGTTCATGATGAGCGAGAGCGCCACGGCCGACACCACCGCGCCGCCCAGGCCCTGCACCGCGCGCGCCGCCACCAGCAGGCCCTGCGAGGTCGAGACCCCGCAGGCCAGCGAGGCCAGCGTGAACAGCACCAGGCCCGCGAGGAACACGCGGCGGTGGCCGTACAGGTCGCCCAGCCGCCCGCCCAGCAGCAGGAAGCCGCCGAAGGTCAGCATGTAGGCGTTCACCACCCAGACCAATGACGTCTCGGAAAAACCGAGGTCGGTGCGGATCGAAGGCAACGCCACGTTCACGATCGTGGTGTCCAGCACGATCATCAGCACGCCCAGGCACAGCACCATCAGGGCGAGCCAGCGCTTTCGGTTGTCGAGGGTTTCGGTCATGGAAGGTGCTTCCTGCGAAGAAGGGAAAAAGTAGAGAGAGGCGACTCCGTGCTCAGACCAGCGCCTTGCCGCCGTTGATGAGCCACGGCGTGCCGAAGCGGTCGGTCACCATGCCGAAGCCTTCGACCCAGAAGGTCTTCTCGAACGGCATGCCGATCGTGCCGCCGTCGGCGAAGGCATCGAAGATGCGCCGCGCCTCGGCCACGGTGTCGAGCGTGAGCGCCACGCCGAAGCCCTTCATGCCTTCGAAGGGCTGGCCCGGCATGGTGTCGGAGGCCATGAGGATGCCGTCGCCGTAGGTGAGCGACGCATGCATGATCCGCTTCTTGGCCTCGGCCGGCATCTGCTCGGTGTCGGGCGCTTCGCCGACGGTCATCATCATCTGCATGGTGCCGCGCAGCGTCTTCTCGTAAAAGCGCATGGCCTCGGCGGCGTTGCCGTCGAACGTGAGGTAAGCGTTGATGGGGGACATGAGAGTTCCTTGAATGAGTGAGGTGAGTCGATGAGGGGAGGAGGCGTTTACTTTTCGGTTGCGCTCTTCAGATTGGCCAGGCCCGCCTCGAAGTCCTTGCCGATCATCTGGTCCATGTCGAAGAAGATGCCCATGAGCTTGGCCATGTAGGGGCTCGGGCCGTACATGGCCCAGGTGACCTGCGTGGCGCCGCCCTGCGGCTGCAGCGTGAACTCGGCCGTGTTGTGGCCTTCGAAGGGCTTCACGAAGTCGAGCTTGATCGCGACCTTCGACGAGGGCTGCGACTCGGTGATTTCCATCGTGCCCGCGCCCGCCTTGCTGTTGCCTTCCCAGGCGTAGGTCGTGCCCTTGCCGCTGGCGGCGCCGCCGTAGGTGCGCTTCATGGCCGGGTCGAGCTTCTCGTAGGGCGACCACGCGCTCCAGCGGTGGAAGTCGTCGATCAGCGGAAAGATTTTTTCGGCCGGCGCGTCGATGCGCGTGGTGCGCTCGACGCGAAAGCTGTCGGGCCGCGTGGCGCCGTAGATGAGCAGCGCGGCAATCAGCGCGAGGACGGCGAGGACGATGGTCTTGAGCATGATGAAGAAAAGCGAGTGGGAAGAGTGAAGAACGAGCCCTCGCGCATCACGCGGCGGCCGGGTCCGCCACCAGCAGCCAGCCCACGCCGAAGCGGTCGCTGAGCATGCCGAAGCTGGTGGTGAAGAAGGTTGGGATCAGCGGCTGCATCACCTGGCCGCCATCGGCCAGTGCGTCGAACCACTTGCGGGCGTCGGCATCGCTGTCGGCCGACAGCGACAGCATGATTCCCTTGAACTCGGCCTGGCCGGAGCAGCGTCCGTCGGACAGCATGAGCTCGGTCTGGCCGATGCGCAAGACCGAATGCATCACTTTGTCAGGGCCGGGCATGCCGCCGGCGCAGCCGGCTTCGGGGTCGCCCTCGGGGCCGCCGGTGGCCGGCGCCTCGCTGTAGCGCATCAGCTGCACGACTTCGGCGCCGAGCGCCTTCTTGTAGAAGGCAATCGCTTCGTCGCAACGACCTTCGAAGGACAGGTAAGACTGGACTTTCATGGCGTTTCCTTTTGGTTGGTTCACGGGCACAACGGGTCTGCGCGAAAACAATGGAATTACTTTGTGTACACCGTCCACAAAGAATAGCAGAGATAATGGACAGTGTCCACATGGAGTCGCGATGAAGCTCAACAACGTTCCCGAAAGCCTGCCGCCCGCGCGCAGCACCTACCGCCACGGCGACCTGCGCCGTGCGCTGCTGGATGCGGGCATCGAACTGGCGCGGGACGGGGGCCCCAGTGCCGTGGTGCTGCGCGAGGCCACGCGCCGCGTGGGCGTGGTGCCGAACGCGGCGTATCGCCACTTCGCCAGCCGGCACGACCTGCTGCTGGCGGTGCGCGCCGCGGCGCTGTCGGAGGCGGCCAAGGCGATGGAGGGTGAGCTCGCCGTGCTGCCCTGCGACCAGCCGCCCGCCGACTTCGCGCGCGCCCAGGTGCGCGCCATCGGCACCGCTTATCTGCGCTTTGCGCAGGCGCAGCCGGGGCTGTTTCGCACGGCCTTCGTGGTGTCGGAAGACGCGCAGGGCGACGTCGGTCCCGACGGCGCGGGCGCCAGCGGCATGAACCCCTTCGAGTTGCTGGGCGCGGCCGTCGACCGGCTCGTGGACGCGGGCCTGCTCGACCCGGCGCGGCGCCCGGGCGCCGAATACCTCGCGTGGTCGGCGGTGCACGGGCTGGCGTTGCTCATCATCGACGGCCCGCTGCGCGGGGTCGACGCAACGGCCACGCATGCGCTGGGGCAGCGCCTCATCGACATGGTGGAACGCGGCCTGTAGCCGCAGCGTCGCCGCGCTCCGGTCTCAGAGATAGATCTTCTGCAGCAGCTTGATGAGCGTCTCGCGCTCGCGCGTGCTCAGGCGGCTGCTGGCTTCGGTTTCCAGTTGCACCACGGCCTGCTCGGCCTCGCGGATCAGCGTCTCGCCGGCCGGCGTGAGGTGCAGGCCGACGGCGCGGCCGTCGTGCGGATGCGGCCGGCGTTCGATGAGGCCGCGGCCGTCGAGCGTGGCCACCAGGCTCACGAGGTTGGGCGGCAGGATGTCCAGCGTGTTGCACAGCTGCCGCGAGGTGGCGCCCGGGTTGTGCGCCAGCAGCGAGAGCACCGAGAAGTCGATCTGCTTGAGGCCGTAGGGCGCCATGCGGTCGGCGAACACGGTGCTCACGATCAGCCAGGCGCGCCGGGCGTTGTAGCCGACCAGCCCTTCGAGCACGCGGGCGTCGAGCCGGTCCGTGCGGGGCGACGGCACGGCGGCGGATTCGGTTTTGGCGGACGGTGTTTTCGCGGGAGGAGGCATGCGGCGAGCGTAACCGCGCGTTGCTTTCTCGAACAACTAGCGTGACGCCTCTTGTGCGGAATGCGCCAGTGCGACACCCTCACAAGCCCGCTTGACGATGCCCAGGCGCATCTCGAACTCGGGCAGCACCCAGCGCCGGAAGGCCGCCGCGGCGCGAAGGCGATCCGCATCGGCGGGCGCGGCCACCTCGATGCGGGCCCAGGCCCACGCCATCAGCGTGAGCGCCGTCACGCGCAGGAAGTCGTCCGCCACCTCGTAAGGCAGCACGGGGTTGGCGTGCGCCGCCATCGCCACCGTGGTGCCCAGGTAACGCAGCTGCGCCAGCCGGCGCTGCACGTCGGCATCGGCCTCGCGCGAGGCGTCGAGCGTGTCGCGCAGCTCGAGCAGCACGGCCGACAGCGCCGCGCCGCCGTCGGGCAGCACCTTGCGCACCAGCAGGTCGATGGCCTGGATCTCGTTGGTGCCCTCGTAGATCATGGTCACCCGCGCGTCGCGCACCACCTGTTCGACGCCCCATTCGCGCACGTAGCCGTGGCCGCCGAACACCTGCAGGCAGTCGCTCGCGCCGTGGAAGGCCTGGTGCGTGCAGGCGGCCTTGAGCACCGGCGTGACGAGCGAGCACCAGCGCTGCGCGCGTTCGCGGGCCTTGGGGTCGGCGTCGTGCGTGGCGATGTCGAGCATCAGCGCGCTGCGGTAGGCCAGCGCGCGCGAGCCCTCGATCCAGGCGCGCTGGGTGTCGAGGATGCGGCGCACGGCCGGGTGCTCGGCGATCAGGTCGGCCGCCTCGCTGCCGCGGCTGGCGGGCGCGGCGCCGGGCGCGCGCATCTGGCGGCGCTCGGCGGCGTAGGCGTCGGCCTTCTGCCACGCGGCGTCGAGCAGGCCGATGCCCTGCAGCGCGACGTGCAGGCGCGCCGCATTCATCATCACGAACATCGCGGCCAGCCCGCGACCGGGCTCGCCGACCAGCCAGCCGGTGGCGTCGTCGAAGCGCATCGTGCAGGTCGGGCTGCCGTGCAGGCCCATCTTTTCTTCGATGCGCTCGCAGTGCACCGCGTTGCGTGCGCCGTCGGGCAACACCTTGGGCACGAGCGTCAGCGACAGGCCCTTGGGCCCGGCCGGTGCATCGGGCAGGCGGCACAGCACGAGGTGCACGATGTTCGGCGTGAGGTCGTGCTCGCCGCCCGAAATGAAGATCTTGCCGCCGTTCACGCGCACGCTGCCGTCGGCCTGCGCCGTGGCGCGCGTGCGCACCTGGCCGAGATCGCTGCCGGCATGGGCTTCGGTGAGGCACATGGTCGCGAGCCATTCGCCGGTCGCGATCTTCTGCAAATAACGCGCCTTCAATTCGTCGCTGCCGTGGTGCTTGAGGCAGGCGTACGCGCCGTGCAGCAGCCCCGGCGCCATGGTGAAGCCGTGGTTCGCGGCGCTGAGCCATTCGTAGAGGATGGCTTCGAGCACCGCGGGCAAGCCCTGGCCGCCGTCTTCGGTCGCAGCCGAGAGCGCCGGCCAGCCACCGTCCACGAAGACCTGGTAGGCCGCACGAAAGCCCGGTGGCGTGACGACCTCGCCGCTGTCGAAGCGGCAACCGACCTCGTCGCCCTCGCGGTTCAGCGGCGCGATCACCTCGCCGACGAAGCGTGCGGCTTCTTCGAGCACCTGCGACTGCAGCGGCTCGTCGACCTCCGCGAAGGGCGCGAGGGCACGCAGGCGCGTGGGCGCATCGAGCACCGCGTTCAACAGGAAGCGGGCGTCTTCGGGGCGAGGCTGGTAATGCATGGGGTTCAGGACTCGGCGGTGAAACCGATCTTCTTGACCAGCGGGCCCCAGCGTTCGTACTCGGACTGCAGCGACTTCTTCATCTCCTCGGGCGAGGAGCCGTGCGCGATCAGGCCCACCGACAGCAGGCCGTCGGCCACGGCCTTGTCCTTCAGCGCGGCCTGGATCGCGGTGCTCGCGACGGCGATGGTCGCGGCCGGCGTCTTCGCCGGTGCGAAGAAGCCGAACCACTCGTCGGCCACGATCTCGGGGAAGCCCTGCTCGGTGAAGGTCGGCACGTCGGGCAGGTAGGCGGGGCGCTGCGCGCCCGAGGTGGCGAGCACGCGCAGCTTGCCGGCCTTGGCGAACGGCAGGCAGTCGCCGGCGGGCGTCAGGCACGAGGCGATCTGGCCGCCCACCACGTCGTTGATGCCGGGCAGCGAACCGCGGTAGGGCACGTGGCGCAGGTCGGTGCCGGTGCTCAGGCCCAGCAGCGCGCCCAGGAAGTGCGGCGTGGAGCCCGCGCCCGGCGAGCCGTAGCTGGCCTGGCCGGGGTTGGCCTTGGCCCAGGCGATGTAGTCCTTCAGCGTCTTCACGCTGGCCGGCACCATCGGGCCGACGGCCAGGCCGTGCGTCATCACGGCGCCGATGGAGATGGGCGCGAAGTCGGGGATGGCGTAGCTGAGCTTGGTGTAGATGTGCGGGTAGATCGACAGCGCCGAGGCCTGCGCGAGACACAGCACCGAACCGTCGGCCGGCGAGGTCTTCAGCGTGTCGAGCGCGATGCGCCCGCCCGCGCCGGGCTTGTTCTCGACCACCGGGTTGGTGGCGGTGAAGGGCGTGTTGCCCAGCTTGTCGGCCACGCGGCGGGCCACGCTGTCGCCCGCGCTGCCGGCCGGAAAGCCGTAGTAGATCTTCACCTGCTGCTGCACCGCCTGGGCGAGTGCGGCAAGGGGATGCAATGCGGCGAGCGCGGCGGTGCCGCCGAGCGCCGCCGTGAATTGGCGTCGGGTGGTCATGGTCTTGTCTCCTGGTTGTCTGCGGGGGCGGGAATCAGCGCGGCGCCATGCGCAAGGCGCCGTCGAGGCGAATCACTTCGCCGTTCAAGTGGCCGTTGGTCACGATGTGGCAGGCCAGCTCGGCAAATTCCGAGGGCTTACCCAGGCGCGGCGGGAACGGGATCGACGCGGCCAGCGAGTGCTGCACCGGCTCGGGCAGCTCCAGCAGCAGCGGCGTGGCGAAGAGGCCGGGCGCCACGGTGCACACGCGGATGGCGTGCTGCGCGAGGTCGCGCGCCATCGGCAGGGTCATGCCGACGAGGCCGCCCTTCGAGGCGCTGTAGGCCTGCTGGCCCACCTGGCCGTCGAAGGCTGCGACCGAGGCGGTGAAGAGCATCACGCCCTTTTCGCCGTTGTCGAGCGCGTCGAGCTTCGCGCAGCGCGCCGCGAACAGGCGCGCCATGTTGTAGCCGCCGATGAGGTTGATGTTGACCACGCGCACGAAGTCTTCGAGCGGCGCCGGGTTGCCGTCCTTGCCGACGATGCGCTTGGCGCTGCCGATGCCGGCGACGTTCATCAGGATGCGCGCGGGGCCGTGTGCGGCCTGCGCCTTGTCGAGCGCGGCGTTCACGCTGTCGGTGTCGGTGATGTCGCAGACGCAGGCGACGCCGCCGATCTCGGCCGCCACTTTCTCTGCGAGTGCGGCGTTGCGGTCGAGCACCGCGACCTTGGCGCCCAGGCGCGCGAGTTCGCGCGCGGTGGCCTCGCCGAGGCCCGAGGCGCCGCCGGTGACGAGTGCGGCTTGTCCTTCAATCTTCATGGGTGTGTCTCCTGATGGGGTTAGCGGGGCTTGAGCGTGAAAGGCAGCGTGTCGGCGTGCAGCGCGTCGGCCAGCGCGGCGCGGTGCTTGAGCACGGCGCGCTGGTTGATCGAGCCCTTGTCGGTCACTTCGCCCTTGTCGATCGAGGGCGGTTCGGCCATCAGGTGCAGCCGCGCGATGCGGTTGGCGCTGCCGGTGGCGCCGGCCGCGAGCGTGTCCACCACCTGCTGGAAGTGCGCCTGCACGGGTGCGCTCTCGAGCACCTGCTGCAGCGGGGCGTCTGCAGGCAAATCGCAGAGCTGACGCACCTTCTGCGTAGTGAAGATCAGCGCGCCGACTTCCTTCAGGTTGATGCCCGTGAGCACCGCGTCCTGCACATAGGGCGAGCCGGCCGCGATGATCTTCGCGCGCAGCGGCCCCACGCTCACGAAGGTGCCGGTGGCGAGCTTGAAGTCCTCGGCGATGCGGCCGTCGAAGCGCAGTCCGCGGTGGATGTCGCGGTCGTCGATCCACTTCACCGCGTCGCCGGTGGAGAAGAAGCCTTCGTCGTCGAAGGCCTCGGCGGTGGCCTCGGGCGCGCGCCAGTAGCCGGGCGTGATGTTGGGGCCGCGGTAGCGCACCTCGGTCTTGCCGTCGACCTCGATCAGCTTGAGCTCGATGCCGGCGGCCGGCAGGCCCACGTCGCCCGACTTCACGTCGGGGCCGGTCACGTACAGCGCGAAGGGGCCCGACTCGGTCATGCCCAGGCCGGTGCCCATCACGATGCGCTCGCCGACTTCCGATTCCTGCGTGCGGTGCAGGCTGTCCCACACGGGCTGCGCGAGCGCCGCGCCCGAGTAGAAGAACATCTTCACGCGCGACAGCAGGTTGCGGCGCAGCACGGCGTCGGTTTCCATCGCGTTGGCGATGGCCTCGAAGCCGGTGGGCACGTTGAAGTAGATGGTGGGCGCGATCTCGCGCAGGTTGCGCAGCGTCTCGGCCATGCCGGCGGGCGTGGGCTTGCCGTCGTCGATGAACAGCGTGCCGCCGTTGTCCAGCACGATGCCCACGTTGTGGTTGCCGCCGAAGGTGTGGTTCCAGGGCAGCCAGTCGACCAGCACGGGCGGCTCGTCGCCCAGCGCGGGAATCGACTGGCGCAGCTGCTGCTGGTTGGCGCACCACATGCGGTGCGTGTTGATCACCGCCTTGGGCATCTTGGTCGAGCCCGAGGTGAAAAGGAACTTGGTGATGGTGTCGGGGCCGGTGGCCTGCATCGCCGCGTCGATGGCGGGCGTGGCGGGCGTGGCGGCGAGCACCTCGAAGCGCGTGGTGGCGCGGCCTTCGAGCGTGCCTTCGGCGAGCACGACCTCGGTGCCGGCCGGCACGGTGGCCGCGATGGCCTTGGCGAAGCGCGCGGCGTCGGCCGCGAACACCAGGCCGGGCGTGAGCGTGTCGATGACGTGGCGCAGCTTGTCGTAGTCCTGGCTCACGATCGCATAGGGCGGCGACACGGGGCAGTAGGGCACGCCGGCGTAGAGGCAGCCCAGCGCGAGCAGCGCGTGTTCGATGCCGTTCTCGCTGAGGATCACGACCGGGCGCTCGGCATTCAGGCCGCGATCGAGCAGGGCTTGTCCGATACCGCGCGCTTCTTCCAGCGCCTGCGCATAGCTCACGCGCAGCCAGTCGCCGGTGCGGCCGTCGGGCAGGCGCTCGCGGCGCGCGATGAAGGTGCGATCGGGCGCCACCTGCGCCCAGTGCGCGAGCCGGTCGGTCATGCGCTCGCGGTAGGCCTGCAGCGGCGTCTCGGCCGTGAGGTAGCGCGTGCCCGGCGCGCCGTCGCGCAGCACAGCGCGCGTCACGCCGAAGGCCAGCGGGCGGTAGCGGACGGCGGTCATCCCTTGCTCACCTTGGCACCACGGCCTTCGAGGAAGTCGCGCACGCGTGCCTTGGCTTCGGGCGCGGCCTGGACGATGCCCGACATCAGCGCCTCGGTGAAGAAGCCGTGGTCGGCCGATTGCTCGGAGATGCGCGGCAGGGCGTGCATCAGCGCGTAGTTGGTGAGCGGCGCGTTGGTGGCGATGCGCTTGGCGAGCTCCAGGGCCTTGTCGAAGGCGGTGCCTTCGTCGACCAGGTACTGCGCGAAGTTGGCGCGTTCGCCGTCTTCGGCGTTGTAGACGCGGCCGGTCATCATCATGTCGGTCATGCGGGCCACGCCGATCAGCTTGGGGATGCGCACCGAGCCGCCGCCGCCCACGAAGATGCCGCGCGAGCCTTCGGGCAGCGCGTAGAAGGTGGAGCGGTCGGCCACGCGGATGTGGCAGGCGCTGGCCAGCTCGAGCCCGCCGCCGACCACCGCGCCGTGCAGCGCGGCCACCACCGGCACCGGGCCGTGCTGGATCAGGTCGAGCGCGCTGTGCCACAGGCGCGAGTGCTGCATGCCCTGGCCGGCGTCGCGCTCCTTGAGCTCGCTCAGGTCCAGGCCGGCGCAGAAATGCGGGCCCTCGCCGTCGAGCACGGCCGCGCGCACGGTGGCGGGCAGCGTCTCGAAGGTGTCGCGCAGCGCGAGGATCAGGCCGTCGGACAGCGCGTTGCGCTTGGCGCCGCGCGTGAGACGAACGATGGCGACGTCGTCGCGGATGTCGAGGTGGAGGTCTGGATTGGTCATGATGGTGTCCGGGGTTGCGTTGGATTATGGTTATGAGAAATAATCAATTCAAGGCATTGGAGCCTCCCGAAACCTAGGGACTTACCCGAACCGGAGACAACGACATGGACCCACGGAACCTGATCGCGATCGACATCCACACCCACGCCGAAGTGAGCTGCTGGAACCCTTTCGACAACTACGGCGAGGAATACGACCGCGCGGCTGACAAGTTCTTCGGCTCGAACCGCCGCCCCACCATCGCCGAGAGCGTGGCGTACTACCGTGAAAGAAAGATCGGGCTGGTGATGTTCATGGTCGACGCCGAGTCGAACATGGGCCGCCGGCGCATCCCGAACGAGGAGATCGCCGAGGCCGCGGCGCAGAACAGCGACATCATGATTGCCTTCGGCAGCGTCGATCCGCACAAGGGAAAGATGGGCGCGCGCGAGGCGCGGCGGCTCATCGAGGAGCACGGCGTGAAGGGCTTCAAGTTCCACCCGACCGTGCAGGGCTACCACCCCTACGACCGCATGGCCTGGCCGATCTACGAGGTGATCGCCGAGTACAAGCTGCCGGCCATCTTCCACACCGGCCACAGCGGCATCGGCTCGGGCATGCGCTGCGGCGGCGGCCTGCGGCTCGAATACAGCAACCCGATGCACCTGGACGACGTGGCCATCGACTTCCCCGACATGCAGATCGTCATGGCCCACCCCAGCTTTCCCTGGCAGGACGAGGCGCTCAGCGTGGCCACGCACAAGCCCAACGTGTGGATCGACCTGTCGGGCTGGAGCCCCAAGTACTTTCCGAAGCAGCTGGTGCAGTACGCCAACACGCTGCTGAAAGACCGCGTGCTGTTCGGCAGCGACTACCCGCTGATCACGCCCGACCGCTGGATGAAGGACTTCGAGGCCGCCGGCTTCAAGCCCGAGGTGATGCCCGGCATCCTCAAGGACAACGCGGTGCGCCTGTTGGGGCTCGGCACCCCGGCGGCCTGAGGCTCAGGCGGCGCGCGGCGCCGCCTCGTTCCAGTGCGGCTCCCACAGCGCCGCGCCGCGCTCGAACACGGCGGCCAGCTCCTTCTTGCGGCGCTGCGCCACCGCGGTGATCAAGGCATTGCAGACCGACAGCGCCGCCGTGTACGAGTCGAAGGGCGACGCGCTGGAGGTGCGCACCAGCAGCAGGTGATCGGCCGAGGCCGCCGCGGGCGCCGTGGGGCTGTCGGTGACCATGACGACCTTCGCGCCCTGCTCGCGGAAGTAGGCCGCCGTGCGTGCGATGGCGAGCGAGTGGCGGCGGAAGGTGAGCGTGAGCAGCAGGTCGTTGTCGTCGATGCGCAGCAGCTGGTCTTCCAGCGGCAGCGCGCCCGCGCCGCCCAGCAGCCGCACGTCGGGCAGGCACAGGTTCAGGTTCAGCGCGAGGTGGCTGGCCAGCGGCACGCCGTTGCGCTGGCCGAGCACGTGCACGCGCACCTTGCGCTGCGTGAGCAGCTTCACCGCCGCCTCGAACGCGCCCACGTCGAGCGCCGCGAAGGTGGCGGCCAGGTTGTGCTGGTCGTGCAGCAGCGCGTTGTCCAGGCAGCTGCGCACGGAGGTGTCGTCGCCGATGACCGCGTCGGCGCGCGTGGCAGGCGAGGCCAGCAGGGCGGTGACTTCGGCGCGCGCCTCCATCTGCGCCTGGGCGTAGCTCTCGTAGCCCAGCTTGGCGAGCAGCCGCACCACGGTCGAGGCGCTGGTGCCCACCTTTCTTGCAAGGCTCGTTGCAGATTCGAGCAGCCCCTGCGGGTGGTGCGCCTGCAGCTCCTCGATGAGGCGTCGCTCGCTTTTCGTGAGCTTCTTGCCATAGCCCGAGATGCGCTGGTTCAGGCTGGGGGCGGCGGGGGTGTCTGCGTGCGGCATCGGAGAAACCTCATGTTTGCAACGAGTATTGCAAAAATTGGGCCTCCTTGCAAAAATGAATGCACGATTTCGGCCGGACCTGTCCGCCCGATTGCCCGCTTCTTCTGCAGAAAGACCTTGCCATGCGTTCCACCACCCCCGCCGTGCCCGCCCTGCGTCGGCGCGAGATCCTCGGCGCCGGCCTGACGGCGGCGCTGCTGCCCCTGTCCGCGCGCGCCCAGGCCTTTCCGGCCCGCCCGGTCACGCTGGTGGTGCCGTTCCCGGCCGGCGGCTCGGTCGACCTGATCGCGCGGCTGTACGCCGAGCCGCTGTCGAAGGCGCTGGGTACGCCGGTGGTCATCGACAACCGCGCCGGCGCCGGCGGCTCCATCGCCAGCGCCCAGGTGGCGCGCGCCAAGCCCGACGGCTACACGCTCGTGGTGTCGTCGCAGAGCTCGCACCTGGCCAACCCGCTGACGCAGGCCAATCCGGGCTACGACCCGATCAAGGATTTCCTGTCGATCAGCCAGCTCGCGCGCTCCATCAACGTGTTGCTGGTGAACCCGGCCGTGCCCGCCAAGACCTTCAAGGAGTTCGTGGCGCTGGTGAAGTCGCGCCCGGGCGAGCTCAACTTCTGCAGCGCCGGGCCGGGCAGCATGGGCCAGCTCAACGTGGAGTTGATGAAGTCGCAGCTGCAGCTCAACGCCACGCACGTGCCCTACCGCGGTGGCGGCCCGCTGGTGACCGCGCTGATCTCCAACGAAGTGCAGTTCGGCCTGGACAACCTCGCGCCCTTCCTGCCGCACATCCAGGCCGGCAAGCTGCGTGCGCTGGCCGTGGCCTCGCCCACGCGCGTCGCGGCGCTGCCCGACGTGCCGACCTTCACCGAACTGGGCTATCCGGTGCTGAACACCACCTCGTGGATCGGCCTGGCCGCGCCCGCGAAGACGCCGCCCGAGGTCATCGCCGCGCTGCACAAGGCGGTGCGCACGGTGGCTGACCAGCCGACGATGGTTGAGGCGCTGCTGGCGCGCGGCTCGCTCGCGCCCGAGGCGCAATCGCCCGCGCAGTTCACGGCCATGATGTCGGAGCGGCTCGCGCTGTACGGCGAGATGGTCAAGCGCGCTGGCATCCGCGGCGAGTGAGCGGGTTGCTGGTTCCATGACGCAGACACTGCAGGCCTTCGCACCCGACACCGCACCGCTGGAGGTGCTGCCGCGCGACCTCTCGGCCTACCGCCAGGGCAACACCGGCATCGACTACGTGCACCGCTTCGCGTCCGGCAAGCCGGGCCCGCACGTGCTCGTCAACGCGCTCACGCACGGCAACGAGATCTGCGGCATGGTCGCGGCCACGCACCTGCTCGACACCGGCGTGCGCCCGAAGATCGGCACGCTCACGGTGAGCTTCGCGAACGTCGAGGCCTACGAGGCCTTCGACATCGCGCAGCCCTACGAGAACCGCCAGCTGGTGCACAACCTGAACCGCATCTGGTCGCCCGCGCTGCTCGACGGCACCGGGGACAGCCCCGAGCTGCGCCGCGCGCGCGAGCTGCGGCCGGTGCTCGACGCGGCCGACTACGTGCTGGACATCCATTCCACGCGCGCCCCCGTGCAGCCCTTCTGGGTCTACCCGGAGTTCGAACGCAATGCAGGCCTGGCGCAGGCCGTCGGCGGTCCGGCGGTGCACCTCGTGATGCCCGTGGGCGCCGCGCCCGGCACGGGCGTCACCGCCTACGGCCGGCACGGCGAGCCGGGCATCGACGGCGGCGCGGTGGTGGTCGAGTGCGGCCAGCACTTCGCGCAGTCGGCGGCCAACCTGGCCACCGACGCGTCGCTGCGCTTTTTGGCGCACCTCGGGCTCGTCGACCCGGTGCCGCGCGTGCCGGTGGCCGCGCGCCGCTTCCGGCTGCTCGAGGTCCACATGGTCACGTCGGACGACTTCGCCTTCGTGCGGCCCGTGCTCGGCTTCGAGACCTTCGACCAGGGTGAACTGATCGCGGTGCAGGCCGGGCGCGAGATCCGCTCGCCCTGCGACGGCTGCACGATCTTCATGCCGACCCGCGCGCCGGTGATCGGCCGCGAGGGCGTGTACCTGACCGTGCCCGTCTGACCTGGGGCCTCAGGGCGCCTTCGCGTCGCCTGCTGGTTCGTCTTCGCCGAGCCGGTCCCAGTCCTGCCCCGAGCGCAGCTTGCGCTCCTCGCGCTCGCGCGCCATCTGTTCCTCGAACTGCTGGCGGCCCGCCTTGTTGGCGGCGATCAGCTTGGCGCGGTCCTTGTAGTGCGGGTAGATCTCGTCGCTGAGCTTGAGGTTTCGCTGGCGGAAACGCATCGACGCCTCGCGCGCCTCGGCCGCCGGCCAGCCCAGCGCTTCCAGCGCCGAGCGCGCGCTGCGCAGCGACGACTCGAACACCTCGCGTTCGATGTCCTGCACGCCGCGGTCGCGCAGCTGGAACAGGTGGGTCACGTTGCGTGCGCGCGCAATGATGCGCGCCTGCGGGAAGTTCTCGCGCACCAGGTCGACGATGTCCAGCGACTGCTCGATGTCGTCCACCGCCACCACGATGGCGCGCGCCGTGCCGGCGCCCGCGGTGCGCAGCAGGTCCAGCCGCGTGGCGTCGCCGTAGAACACCCGGAAGCCGAACTGGCGCAGGCCCTCGACGGTGTCGGCGTCGTGGTCGAGCACCGTCACGCGCAGGCCCTGCGACATCAGCAGGCGACCGACGATCTGGCCGTAGCGCCCGAAGCCGCAGATCAGCACCTTGGCGTCCTGCTGCTCCGAAATCTCTTCGAGCTGCGGCCCGCCCGCGTGGCTGTAGCGCGGCAGCACGAACTTGTCGAGCAGCACCAGCAAGAGCGGCGACAGCAGCATCGACAGCGCCACCGCGCCGATCAGCAGCGAGGTGGTCTGCGGCGGCAGCACGTCGGGCCCGGCGGCCTGGAACACCACGAAGGCGAACTCGCCGCCCTGCGCCAGCAGCAGCGTGAACACCGGCCGCTCCTGGTAGGCCAGGCCCATGGCCTTGGCCAGCGCATAGATCACCACCAGCTTGATGACCAGGAAGCTCACCACCAGCAACGCCATGACCCCCGGGTTCGCCAGCAGCACGCCGAAGTTGATCGACATGCCCACCGCGATGAAGAACAGCCCGAGCAGCAGGCCCTTGAAGGGCTCGATGTCGGTCTCGAGCTCGCGCCGGTACTCGCTTTCGGCCAGCAGCACGCCGGCAAGGAAGGCGCCCAGCGCCATCGACAGGCCGACGAACTGCATCAGCGCCGCGATGGCCACCACCAGCAGCAGCGCGGCGGCGGTGAAGATCTCGGGCGTGTCGCTGCGCGCGATCCAGCGCAGGATCGGGCGCAGCAGCAGCCGGCCGCCGAGGATGATGCCGGCGATCACGCCGACGATCTTCAGCGCCTCGAGCGCGCGGTCCAGCCCGCTCACGGCCTGCTCGGCCGCCGTGGCGCCGGCCAGCAGCGGCAGCAGCGCGAGGATCGGGATCGCCGCCACGTCCTGGAACAGCAGGATCGAGAAGCCGGCCTGGCCGCTGGGCGTTTTCAGCAGGTTGCGTTCGCCGAACACCTGCAGCGCGATCGCGGTGGACGACAGCGCCAGCCCGAGCGCCGCCACCAGCGCCACGCGCCACGGCGCGCCCACGGCCCAGCCGACGGCGAACAGCACCGCCGCGCAGCTGAGCACCTGCGCCGACCCCCAGCCGAAGATCGGGCGGCGCAGGCTCCACAGGCGCTTGGGTTCGAGCTCGAGGCCCACGAGGAAGAGCATCAGCACCACGCCGAACTCGGCGAAATGCAGCACGTCTTCCACGCTGGACACGAGGCCCAGGCCCCAGGGGCCGATGGCGATGCCGGCCACGAGGTAGCCGATGATCGAGCCCAGGCCCAGGGCCTTGGACAGCGGCACCACCAGCACGGCGGCGCTCAGGTAGATCAGGCTGCTGGTCAGCCAGGCGGGTGCGTGTTCCATGCTCAGGCCGCCTTGTGGGGGCTGCTGCCGTTGGCGACGGCCAGGCCGTGCGTCATCGCGCTGTGGAACGCGCCGGCCATCACCTGGCCCACGTCGTCGGATTCCGCGGGGCGGTCGGTCTCGGGCACCGGGCAGGCGATGCAGGCATCGAGCTCGTCCATCTCGGGCCACACCGGGTAGCTTTCCAGCCGCTGCACGAACACCTCGACATGCGCGGCCACCTCGGCCTCGCTGGCGCGGCGCGCGCCGTGCAGCAGCAGCGGCGGCAAAAAGCGCATGCCGCACAGCGCGGCGGTCTGTTCGTAGGGCGGCAGGAAGGCGTCGAAGAAGTAGCGGTTGTAGCTTTGCGGGTGATAGCTCGGCTCGGGGCCGCCGGTGGTGGCGACCAGCCAGCAGTCCTTGCCCTGCAGCGCGGTGCCGCCGGGGCCGTAGGCCCAGCCGTAGCCCAGCACGTCGTCGACCCAGAGCTTCTGCAGCGGCGGCATCGAGTACCACTGGATCGGGTGCAGCAGCACCACCAGGTCCGCGCGGGCCAGCCGCTCGCGCTCGGCCTCGACGTCGATGGCGAAATCGGGGTAGCTGCCGTACAGGTCGTTCACGTCGGCGCCGGGCACACGCTGCGCCGCGGCGAACAGCCGGCGGTTCACGCGCGAGTCGCGCCAGTGGGGGTGGGCCGCCAGCACATAGATGCTGCCGGCGGGGTTCTCCGCGGATGTTGTTGTCGTCATGTGGCGAACATAACGCAGACGGCCCGTCGTCGCCGACGCGCTACCCGGGGCGACTACCATCCAGCCCTGTTCCAGTTCTGGAGGAGATCCTCATGCCGGTGGTTCTGGTCGCCAATCCCAAGGGGGGCGTGGGCAAGTCGACGATTGCAACGAACATCGCGGGCTACTTCGCGAGCCGCGGCCATGCCGTGATGCTCGGCGACGTGGACCGCCAGCAGTCCTCGCGGCTGTGGCTCGGCCTGCGCCCGCCGCAGGCCCGCCCCATCGCCACCTGGGAAGCCACCGGCGACAGCACCGTGGTGCGCCCGCCGCGCGGTACCACCCACGCGGTGCTCGACACGCCGGCCGGCCTGCACGGCTGGCGCTTCAAGGAAGTGCTGGCGCTGGCCGACCGCGTGATCGTGCCGCTGCAGCCGAGCATCTTCGACATCTACGCCACGCGTGATTTCCTCGACCGCCTGCTGGAAAGCCGCCGCGCCGAGAAGACCCGCATCGGCCTGGTCGGCATGCGCGTGAACGCCCGCACGCTGGCGGCCGACCGGCTGCACGAGTTCATCGCCGGCCTGGGCGTGCCCGTGCTGGGCGAGCTGCGCGACACGCAGAACTACGTGCAGCTGGCCGCGCGCGGGCTCACGCTGTTCGACATTGCCCCGGGGCGCGTGCAGCGCGACCTGGACCAGTGGGCGCCGATCTGCGAATGGCTCGACGCCTGAACTGACCCCCGGATTTCCCTGATTCCCGGTTGTCGCAAGTCCGACAGCCAGCCTTGTACCCTTGGCACCAGAATGCCCCGCATGACCAAAAAGACATTCCAGACCCTTCAGGATCTCGCCGCCTGCGTCGGCCAGGAAGTCGCCGTGAGCGACTGGATCAGCGTGACGCAGCAGCAGGTCAACCAGTTCGCCGAGGCGACGGGCGACCACCAGTGGATCCACGTCGATGTGGAGCGGGCCAAGTCCGGCCCCTTCGGCGCGCCGATCGCGCACGGGTTTCTCACTTTGTCGCTGCTGCCGAAGTTCTTCGAGACGGCCATCGACGTGGTCGAGTCGCGCATGGGCGTGAACTACGGCCTGAACCGCGTGCGCTTCATGTCGCCGGTGCCGGTGGGCCAGCGCCTGCGCGCCCGCATGAAACTGCTGAGCGCCGAGCCGATTCCCAACAACGGCCTGCAGATGACCTGGGAAACCACGATCGAACTCGAAGGCGCCGCCAAGCCGGCGTGCGTCGCCGAGTCGGTGGTGCGCCGTTTTCCCTGAGCGAGTTTTTTCTTCTTACATCCGGCGGTCGGTGACCTCGCCGTAGGTGGCGGCGCCCTGGCGGGTGATGCCGACGGCGCTCGCGCGCACCGCCGCGCGGTCGACATTGCCCGCGGTCGGGCGGGCCACGCCGGTGCCGCCATTGCTGATCTGCAGCGGCTGCATGGCTTGCGCCTGGACCTGGGCGCGCGTCAGCGACGACTGGAAGGGCGCGGGCGGCAGCGGGTTCTGCTCGCCCTGGAAGGCATGGGCGCCGCCGGCGAAGGCGAGGGCGGCGATCGTGATCAGGCGCAGGGTGGTGGTGTGCATGGCGGGACTCCTTGGCAATCAGCGTTGAGGGGCGGATGCCGGTGCGAATCACCGGCATGCCTTCCCATACGCCGCGCAGTGCTGAACGGATGTGCCCCTGCCGCGCGAAGGGCCGTCAGGCGAAACCGTTCTGCCGCCAGGCCTCGAACACCGTGACCGCCACCGCGTTCGACAAATTCAGGCTGCGCTGGCCGGCGCGCATCGGCAGCCGCAGGCGCTGCGCCTCGGCAAAGCCGTCGCGGATCGGCGGTGGCAGGCCGGCGGTTTCCGAGCCGAACACCAGCCAGTCGCCGGGCTGGAAGCGCACGTCGTGCACCGGGCGGGTGCCGCGCGTGGTCAGCGCGAACATGCGCTCGGCCGGCGGTTGCTGCGTGGCCAGCAGCGCGGCCCAGTCGGCGTGGCGCTTGACCTCGGCGTACTCGTGGTAGTCGAGCCCGGCGCGGCGCAGCAGGCGGTCGTCCATCGAAAAGCCGAGCGGCTCCACCAGGTGCAGCGTGCAGCCGGTGTTGGCCGCGAGCCGGATCACGTTGCCGGTGTTCGGCGGAATTTCGGGGTGGACCAGGACGATATGGAACATGCGTCGATTGTCGCGGGCGCCGCCGGTGGGTTCAGCGCGGCGGGTCGGTCCGCGCCAGCACCACGCCGGTGATGTGCGCCGCACCCGCCAGGCGCAAGGTGGCGGCCGCGGCGAACAGCGAGGCGCCGCTGGTCATCACGTCGTCCACCAGCACCACGCGCCGCTCCCGCAGGCCGTCGGTGCGCAGCGGCTCCACGGCGAAGGCGCCGCGCAGGTTGCGCAGCCGGTCGGCGCGCGGCAGGCCGCTCTGCGCGGGGGTGTCGCGCGTACGCAGCAGCAGGGCGGCGTCGGTCTTGGCCGGTGCCAGCCGGCGGGCGAGCTCGTGCGCCTGGTTGAAGCCACGCTCGCCCAGTCGGCCGGGCGCCAGCGGCATCGGCAGCACGAGGTCGCACTGCTCCAGCGCCGGCTCCACCCACGGCGCGCTGCGCAGCAGGGTGGCCAGCGGGCCGGCCCAGCCCGCCTCGCCGCGAAACTTGAACTGGGCGATGCAGTCGGGCCACGGCCAGGCATAGGTGCAGGCCGCGAGGCAGGCGTCGAGCGGCGGCGGGTGCTGGATGCATTCGCCGCAGCGGGCCACGCCCTCGGGCATCGGCAGCGCGCAGCCGCCGCAGCGCGGGGTCGGCGGCGCGAAGCGGGCCACGCAGGCGTCGCACACGCGCTGCGCGGGCCAGGCGCGGCAGACCTCGCACTGGCTGGGCAGCCGCGCGAGCAGCGAGGTGAAAGGCCTCAGGGCCCGGCGGTTGTGCATGCCTCAATATACTCACGGCCCCATGGCCACCGACCCCGCAAGAAGACCGCCGACCATCGATCCCACGGCGGCCGACCGCTGGCGCCGGCTCGCGCCCGCCGAGGGCTCGCCCTGGCTGCACGAAGAAATCGGTCGCCGGATGGAAGACCGGCTGCAATGGATCAAGGCCCAGCCCCGCACCTGGGCCGACTGGTCGCCGCTGCGCGGCGGCCTCGAGGCGCATGCGCTGCTGGCCCGCCGCTACCGCGATGCCGAAGCCTTCGTCATCGAATCCGAACCCGCATTGGCCGACCGGACCGGCGAGGCACTGACCGCCCCCTGGTGGAGCGCGCGCCGCTGGCAGGGTGGCAAGGCCCGCTTCGACGCCACGCCCGAAGACGGCGTCGACCTGCTCTGGGCCAACATGTCGCTGCACATGGCGGCCGACCCCGAGGCGCTGATCGCGCAGTGGCACCGGCTGGTCGCGACCAACGGCTTCCTGATGTTCTCCTGCCTGGGCCCGGACACCGTGCGCGAGCTGCGCGCCCTGCACGCCCGGCTCGGCTGGCCCGCCGCCGGCCATGAATACACCGACATGCACGACTGGGGCGACATGCTCGTGCACGCCGGCTTCGCCGAGCCCGTGATGGACATGGAGCGCATCGTGCTCACCTGGGCCACCCCCGAGGCGGCCCTGGCCGAGTTGCGCACGCTGGGGCGCAATCTGCATCCGGCGCGCTTCCCCGCGCTGCGCGGCAAGGCCTGGCACCGCGCGCTCAAGCAGGCCCTGCCCGAGCTGGCGCCGGCGGCGGAAGGCGAGGGCCGCATCGCGCTGACCTTCGAGGTCATCTACGGCCACGCCTTCAAGCCGACGCCGCGCGTGGCGCTGTCGCCCGAGAGCGCGGTCTCGCTGCGCGAGATGCGATCGATGCTCCAGCGCGGCCGCCCTGGCGCCTGAGCGACCCGGCAGCCCTCATTCGGTGCGCGGGGCCCGCGCTCTACCCGCTACAATCCGCCGTTGCGTGAAACTCGCGGGTATTGTCCCGTGATCGAGGGGTGTCGGATCCTGTTTGTACGAGGGGTTTGGCCACCATCGACGCACCGATTTGCTGAACTCGCCCGTGTCGAATTCCGTGTTTCGTTTTGCCACCGTCTCAGGCCAGAACATCCACTGGTTCCTGAAACGAAATTGCTCGGTGACGCCGAGCCAGCTGGGCTGGCTCTACGCCTCGCTGTGCGTGGTATCTCTGGGAACGGGCATGGTGTTCTGGCTGCACGGTGCGCCGCTGGTATTGCCATTCGCCTGGCTCGAACTGGCCGCGGTGGGCTTTGCGTTCATGATGTACGCGCGGCACGCCACCGATGGCGAACGGATCGCGCTGCAGGGCGGACGCCTCGTCGTGGAGCTCGAGAACGGTGGGCACTACGAACGCACGGAATTTCTTCCGCACCAGGTGCGGATCGAACCGCAGACCGGCGATCGTTCACTGATCGAGGTCTCGGGGCAAGGTCGATCGGTCAGGGTGGGGCGCTATGTACGCCCGGAGTTGCGAGCCGCATTGGCGCGCGAGATTCGCATGGCGTTGCGTGGCGCCTGAGGGGGCTCGCGCGGTGCTGCACGGTTGGGTTTTCGAAAAATTGAAGAAACGTGAACACGATGAAGAGCATTTGGCGCAATAAGTACAGGCCGGCGAATCTGTTGCTGGCGGCCGGCGCGGCGTTCAGCAACGCGGCGCACGCAGTCAACGATCTGCCCGGCGGCCCTTCGGTGCGCCAGCTGAATCTTCCGGTCGGCGTGACCAAGATCGCGCAGGAGCAGCATCTGCTCCACACGATCATGATGATCATCTGCACGGTCATCTTCGTCGCCGTGTTCGCGGTGATGTTCTATTCCATCTGGAAGCACCGCAAGTCGGTGGGCCACAAGGCCGCCAACTTCCATGAATCGGTGGTGGTCGAGGTCATCTGGACCATCGTGCCCTTCCTCATCGTGATCGTGATGGCGCTGCCCGCCACCAAGGTGCTCGTGGCCCAGAAGGACACCACGAACGCCGACCTCACGATCAAGACCACGGGCTACCAGTGGAAGTGGGGCTACGACTACCTGAACGGCGAAGGCGAGGGCCTGGCCTTCATCTCCACGCTGGACAGCTCGCAGCGCGCCATGTCCGACGCCGGTGCCAAGGGCGCCATGCCCGACGACTACCTGCTCAAGGTCGACAACCCGATGGTCGTGCCGGTGCAGAAGAAGGTCCGCATCATCACCACCGCGAACGACGTGATCCACGCCTTCGCTGTGCCGCAGCTGGGCCTCAAGCAGGACGCCATTCCCGGCTTCGTGCGCGACACCTGGTTCCGCGCCGAGACCGTGGGCGACTACTACGGCCAGTGCCAGGAACTGTGCGGCAAGGAACACGCCTACATGCCGATCCACGTGAAGGTGCTGTCGGCTGCCGACTACACCGCCTGGGTCGCCACCAAGCGCAAGGAAGCCGCCGCCAAGCTCGACGACCCGACCAAGGTCTGGACGCTGCCCGACATGCTGGCACGCGGCGAGAAGGTCTACGCCGCCAACTGCGCGGCCTGCCACCAGGCCAACGGCAAGGGCGCAGGCCCGATCAAGCCGCTCGACGGCGCAGCCAAGGTGACCGATTCCGACCACAAGGTGCAGCTGCTGGTGCTGCTCAACGGCCAGAACAACGGTGCCATGCCTGCCTGGAAGCAGCTGAGCGACACCGACCTCGCGGCCGTGGCCACGTACACCAAGAACAGCTGGTCGAACAAGACGGGCCAGCTGGTGCAACCGGCCGAAGTGCTGGCCCTGCGCGGCAAGTGATCCGACGGCGCCCCGCGAAGAAGAAATTGCAAGGAACAACGACATGAGCGCAGTCCTCGACCCCCACGGTCACGCCCCCGGCGGCCACGCACACGACGACCATCACGATCACCACGCGCCCACCGGCTGGCGCCGCTGGGTGTTCGCGACCAACCACAAGGACATCGGCACGCTCTACCTGCTGTTCAGCTTCACGATGCTGATGATCGGCGGCGTGTTGGCCCTGCTGATCCGCGCCGAGCTGTTCCAGCCCGGCCTGCAGATGGTGAACCCCGAGCTGTTCAACCAGTTCACCACCATGCACGGCCTGATCATGGTGTTCGGCGCCATCATGCCGGCCTTCGTGGGCTTCGCGAACTGGATGATCCCGCTGCAGATCGGCGCATCCGACATGGCGTTCGCGCGCATGAACAACTTCAGCTTCTGGCTGCTGATCCCGGCGGCCATCATGCTGGCCGGTTCGTTCTTCATGCCCGGCGGCGCCCCCGCGGCCGGCTGGACGTTGTACGCCCCGCTCACGCTGCAGATGGGCCCCTCGATGGACGCCGGCATCTTCGCGATGCACATCATGGGCGCCTCGTCGATCATGGGCTCGATCAACATCATCGTCACCATCCTCAACATGCGCGCCCCCGGCATGACGCTGATGAAGATGCCGATGTTCTGCTGGACCTGGCTCATCACCGCCTACCTGCTGATCGCCGTGATGCCCGTGCTCGCAGGCGCCATCACGATGACGCTGACCGACCGCCACTTCGGCACCAGCTTCTTCAACCCCGCCGGCGGCGGCGACCCGGTGATGTACCAGCACATCTTCTGGTTCTTCGGCCACCCCGAGGTCTACATCATGATCTTGCCGGCCTTCGGCATCATCAGCCAGGTGGTCCCGGCCTTCGCCCGCAAGAAGCTCTTCGGCTACGCCTCGATGGTGTACGCCACCTCGTCGATCGCCATCCTGTCGTTCATCGTGTGGGCCCACCACATGTTCACGACCGGCATGCCGCTCACGGGCCAGCTGTTCTTCATGTACGCGACCATGCTGATCGCCGTGCCCACGGCCGTGAAGATCTTCAACTGGATCGCGACGATGTGGCAGGGCTCGATGACCTTCGAGACGCCCATGCTGTTCGCGGTCGGCTTCATCTTCGTGTTCACGATGGGCGGCTTCACCGGCCTGATCCTCGCGGTCGCGCCGATCGACACGCAGCTGCAGGACACCTACTACGTGGTGGCCCACTTCCACTACGTGCTGGTGGCCGGCTCGCTGTTCGCCATGTTCTCGGGCTTCTACTACTGGGCGCCCAAGTGGACCGGCGTGATGTACAACGAAACGCGCGGCAAGGTCCACTTCTGGTGGTCGCTGATCTCGTTCAACGTCACCTTCTTCCCGATGCACTTCCTGGGTCTGGCCGGCATGCCGCGTCGCTACGCCGACTACCCCATGCAGTTCGCCGACTTCAACGCCATCGCTTCGGTGGGTGCGTTCTTCTTCGGCTTCGCGCAGGTCTACTTCTTCCTGTTCATCGTGCTGCCTTCGATGCGCGGCAAGGGTGAAGCAGCGGCTCAGAAGCCCTGGGAAGCGGCCGAAGGCCTCGAGTGGGAAGTGCCGTCGCCGGCCCCGTTCCACACCTTCGAGAACCCGCCCAAGCTCGACGTGACCGCCACCAAGGTGATCGGCTGATCACCCGCGTACGCCGCACAAGCACAACGACCGCACGACGATGACGACGCCCGAACAAAGAAAGAACAACCGACGCATGGGGCTCACGCTGGCCTCCATCGCGGTGATCTTCTTCATCGGCTTCATCGTCCGCATGGTCTGGTTCAGCGGTCGCTGACCGCGCCGCATCGCCCCCCGAACGGAAGCAACAGCATGAGCCTCGGTCAACGCATCCGCCGCGCCAACGTCCGCATGGTCGGCAAGCTGGCCGTCGTGACCTGCGGCATGTTCGCCTTCGGCTATGCGCTGGTGCCGATGTACCGCGCCATCTGCGAGATGACCGGCATCAACATCCTCGCGCTCTCCGAGCTCCAGGTGCCGGGCGGCGCCAGCGGCGCCAAGAACGTGCGCGTGCCGGACAACACGCAGGTCGACATGACCCGCACGATCAAGGTCGAGTTCGACTCCAACGTGCGCGGTGGCCTGTGGGACTTCAAGCCGGCCGAGCGCTTCATCGAGGTGCACCCGGGCCAGCTGAACACGGTGATGTACGAGTTCCAGAACACGCAGAACCGTCGCATGGCCGCGCAGGCCATCCCGAGCTACGCACCGCAGCAGGCGGCGGCGCACTTCAACAAGCTCGAGTGCTTCTGCTTCAACCAGTACACGCTCGACGCGGGCGAGAAGAAGCAGTGGCCGGTCGCCTTCGTGATCGATCCGAAGATCTCGAAGGACGTCAAGACCATCACGCTGTCGTACACCTTCTTCGAGGTGGGCGGCAAGACGCCTCCGGCCCCGGTGGCCGCCGTTTCGCATGTTGTCGCTGATGAGCCGCGCTCGTGACCTCGCCGTTGCCGCCCGAAGCCCCGCGCCGCAAGCCCACGCTGTGGGACACGATGAAGGCGGTGGGCTGGTCGTTCTTCGGGGTGCGCCGCAACAGCGCCTACAAGGAAGACCTGGGCAAGCTCAATCCGCTGCACGTCATCGTGGTGGCGTTTGCCGCAGTGATCGTCTTCGTGGTCGGGCTGGTGCTGCTGGTGCGGCATGTGGTCGCGGCCGCCTGAGCGCTGCCTGCTGAGCCGAAGACAAAAAAACCACGATCTCCAGAATCATTGAATCGAGAGAAGAAAGAAAGCCAGGAGCTGATATGAGTTCAACCACCCACGGCACCACGCCCTACTACTTCGTGCCCGGACCCTCGGCCTACCCGGTCGTGTCCGCGATCGGCTTGTTCTTCGTGATCCTCGGCGCGGGGCAATGGATCAACAGCCACCAGTGGGGCGCCTGGTCGCTGCTGCTGGGCATGGTGATCTGGCTCGGCACGCTCTTCGTGTGGTTCCGCGCTGCCGTCGGCGAGAGCGAGAGCGGCCAGTACGGCCACAAGATCGACCTCTCGTACCGCTGGAGCATGAGCTGGTTCATCTTCTCGGAAGTGATGTTCTTCGGCGCCTTCTTCACGGCGCTGTGGTGGGCCCGCACCCACGCGCTGCCGACGCTCGGCAGCCTGGACAACGCGATCCTCTGGCCCGACTTCAAGGCCGTGTGGCCCAGCGTCGCGGCCGGTGTCACCGGTTCGCCGGCCGGCATCATCGAGCCCTTCCAGACCGTCGGCCCGTTCTGGCTGCCGACCATCAACACCGCGCTGCTGCTGAGCTCGGGCGTGACGCTGACCATCGCCCACCACGCGCTGCGCGCCGACCACCGCGCCCAGTGCATCCGCTTCATGTGGCTCACCGTGCTGCTGGGCGTGATCTTCCTGGGCGTGCAGGGCTACGAGTACTTCCACCTGTACACCGAACTGAACCTCAAGCTCAGCTCGGGCACCTACGGTTCGACCTTCTTCATGCTGACCGGCTTCCACGGCCTGCACGTGTTCATCGGCATGCTGATGCTGCTGTTCATCACGCTGCGCCTGCAGAAGGGCCACTTCACCGCCGAGCGTCACTTCGGCTTCGAAGGCGCCGCTTGGTACTGGCACTTCGTGGACGTGGTCTGGCTGGGCCTGTACGTGCTGGTCTATTGGCTTTGAGCGAAGAACCTCACGGCATTCCAGAAAAAAGGCGCCGTAAGGCGCCTTTTTCATGGTTCTCGTGGAACGAGCACCATCTGTTACTTCCCGAGCGGGAGCCCGGTGGGCTGGATGTAGCCGAGTTTCCAGGCCAGCAGCATGCACAGGAACAAAAAGACCGACAGGCCGATCCGAAAGGTGAGGGCGCGGGCCATGCCGCCGCGCTTGTTCTGCCCGTCGCGACCGTCCTTCAGCATGAAGTAGAGCGCGAAAGCGAGGCTCGCGAAGATGCCCAGAAAGACCAGGGCGACGAAATATTTCATGACCCGCATTATCGGCCGCACGCCCCGTCCGCTCCAGTGACCCCCGAGCCTCTCGTTTCCTCTGCCACGCCGCGCCGCCGCGCGAGCCGGGGCCGTTTCCTGGTCGTCACGCTGGCGGCCGTGCTGGCGCTGGCGGCCACCGTGTCGCTGGGCCGCTGGCAGCTGTCGCGCGCCGCGCAGAAAGAAGCGCTGCAGGCCCGCATCGATGCGCAGAAGCTGAAAGCCCCGCTGTCGCAGGCCGAGTTCCTGGCGCTGGGCGAAGCAGCCGGCGAGATGCACCGGCCGGTGCGCCTGCGCGGCCTGTGGCTCACGGCGCAGACGGTCTACCTGGACAACCGCCAGATGCACGGCACGCCGGGCTTCTACGTGCTGACGCCATTCGCGCTCGAGGGCAGCGAGCAGGCCGTGATGGTCCAGCGAGGCTGGGTGCAGCGCAATTTCGTCGACCGCACGCAACTCGGCGTGGTCGAGACGCCGCCCGGCATCGTCGAACTCACGGCGCTGATCGAGCCGCCGCCGAGCCATCTATTCGAACTCGGCGCGAAGACTGCGGCCGCACCGGCACCCGCGGCATCGGCCGCCGCGCCGGCCCCTTCGGCTGCCGGCGCCAGCGCTCCGGCACCGGGCATTCAGGGGTCTTCCCCCATCCGGCAAAATCTCGACCTGGAGGCATTCCGCGCCGAGACCCAACTGCCGCTACGCACCGACGTGTCGCTGCAGCAGAGCGGGCCGGCGTCCGAGGGCCTGCAGCGCGACTGGCCGGCCCCGGCGTTGGGCCTCGAGAGGCACTACGGTTACGCATTCCAGTGGTTCGGCCTGTCGGCCCTCGTTGTCATCCTCTATGTCTGGTTCCAATTCATCTCCCCCTTCCGGCGCGCGCGGCGCCGCGCACGCGATGGCCGCAGCCTCTGACGAGCCGCTGGGCCTGACCGTGCACTCGATGCCGTCGCCGGGCCAGGCGCTGGACGAGGCCGAGAGCCGTCGCACGGTTCACGGGCGCTGGAAGATGATCGCCGTGCTGCTGATGTGCGCGGCCCCCGTGATCGCCTCGTACTTCACCTACTACGTGATCCGGCCCGAGGGCCGCAGCGTGTACGGCGAGCTGATCGATCCGCAGCGCGAGATGCCTCGCCTCACGGCTACCGACCGCAGCGGCGCGCCGGTCGAGCTGGCCACGCTCAAGGGCCAGTGGCTGCTGGTGGCGGTGGCCGACGCCGCCTGCGACGCGCTGTGCGAGCAGCAGCTGTACCTGCAGCGCCAGCTGCGCGAGAGCCTCGGCCGTGAAAAAGACCGCCTCGACCGCGTCTGGCTCGTGAGCGACGCGGCGCCCGTGCCCGAGCGCCTGACCAACGGCCTGCACGGCGCGACCGTGCTGCGCGTGCCGGCCGACCAACTCGCCCGCTGGCTCGCACCCGTGCAAGGGCACGCGCTGTCCGAGCACCTCTACGTGGTCGATCCGATGGGCAATTGGATGATGCGTTTCCCGGCCCGCATGGACGCCGCCGGCGCGAGCCGCGCGAAGCGCGACATCGACCGCCTGCTGCGCGCCTCGTCGTCGTGGGACGAAGCGGGCCGCTGAGCCCGCGCGAACAACCACCGCCCCATGGACACGAGCTCCCTCTACGACCTCACGCCGATCGCCTGGATGATGGGCGCCGGCGTGCTGCTCGCGCTCGGCCCGCTGGTCTGGGTGTGGCGCCGCAACGCCGGCTCCGGCCCCGCGCGGCGGCTGCACGCGCTGACCGTGCTCACGCTGTTCCTCACCTTCGACCTCACGCTGTTCGGCGCCTTCACGCGGCTCACCGATTCGGGCCTGGGCTGCCCCGACTGGCCCGGCTGCTACGGCAACGCCAGCCCGGCCGGCGCGCGCCACGAGATCGCCATGGCGCAGGCGGCCCAGCCGACCGGCCCGGTGACGCACAGCAAGGCCTGGATCGAGATGGTCCACCGCTACCTCGCGACCGGCGTCGGGGTGCTGATCCTCACGCTGGCCGGCGCCACCTGGATCGTGCGCCGCCGCCAGCGGCGCCAGCCTGCGCCGCCGGTCGACAGCGCGCACCACCATGTCGTGCTCAGCGCCTGGTGGCCCGCGGCCACGCTGGTCTGGGTCTGCCTGCAGGGCGCCTTCGGCGCCATGACCGTCACCTGGAAGCTGTTCCCCGCCATCGTCACGATGCACCTGATGGGCGCCATCGTGCTGCTCGCGCTGCTGTGCATCCAGGCGGTGCGCTACCGCCAGGTGGCGGCGCAGCGCCTGCCCACGGCCGTGTCGCCGGCCCTGCGTAACGGGCTGATCGCCACGGCGGTGCTGCTGGTGCTGCAGATCGCGCTCGGTGGCTGGGTCAGCACCAACTACGCGGTGCTGGCCTGCACGCAGTTCCCGACCTGCCAGGACAGCTGGTGGCCGCCGATGAACTTCGCGCAGGGCTTCGAGATCTGGCGCCATCTCGGCGTGACCGGCGACGGCCAGCCGCTCGACTTTTCCGCCCTCACCGCCATCCACTACGTGCACCGCCTCATGGCGTATGCCGTGTTCGTGGCGCTCGGCCTGCTGGCCTGGCGCCTGCGCCGCCTCGAGGCGCTGCGCCCGCAGGCCCGCTGGCTGCTCGGGCTGGCGCTGCTGCAGCTGGCCACGGGCCTGGGCAACGTGCTGCTCGGCTGGCCGCTGGCCGCCGCCGTGCTCCACACGGGCGGTGCCGCGGCGCTGGCCGTGGTCCTGACCTGGGCGCTGTGCGAGAGCCGGCGCGAAAGCGCCGCCGCTGCACCGATTCCGCGCGCCGTCGACAATGCGCGCGGCACCCCCCAACCGAAGAAAGCCACCGCGTGAGCACCCCGATTCCTGTTCAGCACGCCAGCACCGCCAACGTGCTGCGCCAGTTCTACGCGCTCACCAAGCCGCGCGTGGTGCAGCTGATCGTGTTCTGCGCGCTCATCGGCATGGTGCTGGCCGTGCCCGGCCTGCCGTCGTGGGCCGATGTGCAGCGCGGCGTGCTGGCTTGCATCGGTATCTGGCTGGTGGCCGGCGCGGCAGCGGCGTTCAACTGCCTGGTCGAGAAGGGCATCGACGCCAAGATGAAGCGCACCGCCTGGCGCCCCACGGCGCGCGGGCAGCTCAGCGACATGCAGGCGCTGGTGTTCTCGGCGCTGTTGTGCGCGGCGGGCTCGGCGCTGCTGTGGTTCACGGTCAACCCGCTGACCATGTGGCTCACGTTTGCCACCTTCGTCGGCTACGCGGTGATCTACACCGTCATCCTGAAGCCGCTGACGCCGCAGAACATCGTGATCGGCGGCGCCTCGGGCGCCATGCCGCCGGTGCTGGGCTGGGCCGCCATGACGGGCGACGTCGGCCCCGAGGCGCTGATCCTGTTCCTGATCATCTTCCTGTGGACCCCGCCGCACTTCTGGGCGCTGGCGCTGTACCGCGTCGAGGACTACCGCAAGGCCGGCCTGCCGATGCTGCCCGTGACGCACGGCAACGAGTTCACGCGGCTGCAGGTGCTGCTGTACACCTTCATCCTGTTCGCCGCCTGCCTGATGCCCTTCATCTACGGCATGAGCGGCTGGCTCTATCTCGTGGTCGCCATCGGCGTGAGCATCGGCTTCACCGGCTATGCCTTCGCGCTGTGGCGTAACTACTCCGACACGCTGGCGCGCAAGACCTTCCGGTTTTCGCTCATCCACCTGAGCGTGCTGTTCGCGGCGCTGCTCGTCGACCATTACCTCCGCTGACCGGACCTGACCTGCCCATGAACAAGCGCAATGCCCTGAAATCGATCGCCGCCACGGCCGGCTGGGTGGCCGCCTCGGCCACGTTGGGCCTGGGCCTTTCGGCCTGTAGCGAGCAGCCGAAGCAGAGCTTCCAGGCGGTCGACATCACGGGCGCCGACTACGCCAAAGACTTCTCGCTCACCGACGCCGACGGCAAGGTGCGCACGCTGGCCGACTTCAAGGGCAAGGCGGTCGTGCTGTTCTTCGGCTACGTGCAGTGCCCCGACGTCTGCCCGACCACCATGACCGAGATGGCGCAGGTCAAGCAGCAGCTCGGCGCCGACGGCAGCAAGCTGCAGGTGCTGTTCGTCACCGTCGATCCGGCGCGCGACACCCCCGAGGTGCTCAAGGCCTACATGGGCGCCTTCGACCCGAGCTTCGTGGCGCTCATTCCCACGCCCGAGCAGCTGGCCGCCGTCGCGAAAGACTTCAAGGTCTACTACAAGAAGGTCGACGGCAAGACGCCGACCAGCTACGCCATGGACCACTCGGCCGCCAGCTACATCTACGACCCGCAGGGCCGCCTGCGGCTCTACGCGCGCTACGGCGCGGGCGTGCCGGCGATGGTGTCGGACCTGAAGACGCTGCTCGCGTCCTGAGCCGGGCGCCCGGGGCATGGACGCCGCATCGGTCGCGCACCTGAAGTCGCGCAAGGGCGCGTTCCGCATCGCGCTCATCCCGCCCGAGGTGCTGGGCGCGCTGAACGGCGGGCTGCTCGAGACCGTCAACCTCAACGAATTCCTCGCGCTCGAACTGCCGCTGCTCGCGCGCAGCGTGGCGGGCCATGTCGGCCTCGACGCGGCGCACGAACGGCTGGACGACACGCTCGCCATGCTGGCCGCCTTCAAGCCCATGCAGCGCCACAGCCACATCGCGCGGGCGCTGTACGACATGACGGCCGAACACGCCGAACGCGATGCCGTGGCCTACCGGCTGGCCACGCACGCGAGCGACGTGGCGCGCTGCTGGGCGGTGCAGTGGATCACGCTGTCGGGCCTGCCGCTGGCGGCCCAGCTCGACGCCGTGCGCCGCTTTGCCGCCGACCCGCATTTCGGCGTGCGCGAGTTCGCCTGGATGGCGGTGCGTGACAGCGTCATCGATTCGCTCGACGAGGCGCTGGCGCTGCTGCAGCCCTGGGTGACCGATGCCGATCCGAACGTGCGCCGCTTCGCCAGCGAGCTCACGCGCCCGCGCGGCGTGTGGTGCGCGCAGATCGAGACGCTGAAGGCCGAGCCCTGGCTGGCGCTGCCGCTGCTGGAGCCGCTGCGCGCCGACGCGCATCGCTACGTGCAGAACTCGGTCGCCAACTGGCTCAACGACGCCAGCAAGACGCAGCCCGAGTGGGTCGAGACGCTGTGCACGCGCTGGGTGGCCGAATCGCCGGTCGCCGAGACCCGCTACATCGCGAAGCGGGCGTTGCGCACGCTGACCAAGTCGACGCCCTGAAGCGCCCCCGAACGAAAAAAAGCCCGGCACTGCCGGGCTTTTTCGTGGAGGAGGGCGGTCGTGACGCTTACGCGTACTCGGCCAGCGCCTTCTTCATCTTCTTCATCGCCGCCACTTCGATCTGGCGGATGCGTTCGGCGCTCACGCCGTACACCGCGGCCAGGTCGTGCAGCGTCATGCCGCCCGAGCCGTCGTCGTTCACCTTGAGCCAGCGCTCTTCGACGATGCGGCGGCTGCGGTCGTCCAGCACCTCCAGGGCGGTGGCGATGCCGTCGCTCGACAGGCGGTCGCGCTGCTGCGATTCGAGCAGGGCGGTCGGTTCCTGCGTGGCGTCGGCCAGGTAGGCGATGGGGCCGAAGCCTTCGTCGCCGTCATCGGACGGACCCGGATCGAGCAGCACGTCGCCGCCCGACAGGCGGGTTTCCATCTCGAGCACTTCCTCGGGCTTCACGTTCAGGCGCGTGGCCATCTGCGAGACCTCGTCGGGGCTCAGCGTCTCGCGGTGCGTGCCGTTGTCGGCCGCGGCCGAGTCGGCCTTGAAACCCTGCTTCATCGAGCGCAGATTGAAGAACAGCTTGCGCTGGGCCTTGGTCGTCGCGACCTTGACCATGCGCCAGTTCTTCAGGATGTATTCGTGGATCTCGGCCTTGATCCAGTGCATGGCGTAGCTCACCAGCCGCACGCCCTGGTCGGGGTCGAAACGCTTCACGGCCTTCATGAGACCGACGTTGCCTTCCTGGATCAGGTCGCCGTGCGGCAGCCCGTAGCCCAGGTACTGGCGGGAAATGGACACGACCAGGCGCAGGTGCGACAGGATCAGCGCACCGGCGGCTTCGAGGTCGTTCTGGTCGCGCAACTTGCGTGCGAAGCCCTGCTCTTCTTCGAGCGTGAGCAGCGGCAGGCGGTTGGCGGCCGAAATGTAGGCATCCAGGTTGCCCAGCGGGGGGACCATCGACCAGGGGTTGGCGACGGCCAGCTGGTTGGCAGAGACTCCAGACAGCGTTGTCATCAGGGGAAACTCCTTTGTGTTGGCCATATTAGCACTCGGTTAGAGGGAGTGCTAAGCCAAGGGTTCCCTTGGGTTTCTATCGTTGCGATAGCTTTTGCCGCGATTTGTTGGGTATTTGTATGCCGTTTGGCGTTTTTCAAGTCCTGGACGCCTGCCCCAGCAGCCAGTCCTGGAACGCCAGGATGCGCGGGTCCCGGGCGCTGCCTTCCGGGTAGACGAGGTGGTAGGCGTAGCCCGCTGCCATGGGCACGCCGATGTCGAACAGCCGCACCAGCCGGCCCTGGGCGAGGTCGGCGCCGATCATGTCCAGGTCGGCCAGGCCGACCATGCCGCTCTCGGTGACGGCGCGCACCACGTCGCTCGAGTCGGCGAAGCCGATGCAGTGGCTGTCGTCGAAGCCCTCGATGCCCGCCGCGGCCATCCACATCGGCCAGTTGGGCCAGACCATGCCGTCGGTCTTCCAGTCGACGTAGCACAGCGTGTGCTGGAGCAGGTCGCGCGGCGTTGCCAGCGGGGGCCCGCTGGCGAGCAGCCTGGGGCTGCAGACCGGCACGATGACGGTGTCGAACAGCCGCTGCGCGCGCGTGCCCGGGTTTTTGCCGGTGCCGAAGCGGATCGCTACGTCGATGTCGTCGGCGTCGAAATCCCGCAGCGCGTCGGAAATATCGAAACCCAGTTCCAGCCCCGGGTTCGCGGCGCGGAACTGCGGCAGCCGGGGCAGCAGCCAGTTGGTCGCGAAGCGGGCGCTGGTCGACAGCCGCAGCGTCGCCGCCCCGCGCGCCATGCGCCGGGCGCGGCCGGCGGCGCGGCGCAGGGTGTCGAGCGCGTCGGCGGTGGCCTCGAACCACACGGCGCCGGCCGGCGTGAGGCGGATGCTGCGGCTGGTGCGCGTGAACAGCACCACGCCCAGCTGGTCCTCGATCTCCTTGATCTGGTGGCTCACGGCCGCCGGTGTCAGCCCGACTTCCTCGGCGGCCCGGGTGAAGTTCAGGTGCCGCCCGGCGGCCTCGAAGGTGCGCAGGGCACGGGTGCCGGGGAGCAGTCTGGGGTGCATCGATCTTCAAATGGTTTTTGATGATTTTCCAAAAACTATTCGTTTCTCCTAGGAAAGTCAACGCGGGATAGTTCAAGAACTTGATGATCCATCCCCTCCAGGAGCAACGAAACCATGTCCGCCAGCGTCCCTTCTTCTTTCTTTGTCGTGCAGCGCAACGGCCAGCCGTTGCCCGCCGCGGACCTGGCGTCGCTCGCCTTCGCCGGCCACGCCCACTTCACGGCCATGCAGGTGCGCGGCGGCCGGGTGCAGGGCCTCGACCTCCACCTGGCACGGCTGCGCTTCGCCTCGCAGACCCTGTTCGGCCAGGCGCTGCCCGACGACACGGTGCGCGCCCACCTGCGGGCGGCGCTTGCGGCCGGCCCAGCCGACCTGTCGCTGACCGCCACCGTCTACTCCCCGGCCGGCGAGTTCACCGCGGCCGACGCAGTGCCCGAGATGCTGATCCGCACCGGCCCGCCTTCCAACGGCCCCGCCGGCCCGCTGACCCTGGCCGCGATCGAGCACGAGCGCTTCCTGCCGGCCGTGAAGCACGTCGGCGAAGGCGCCAAGACCCAGCTGCTGCGCCAGGCCGTCGCGCAGGGCTTCGACGACGCGGCCTTTCTCGACCGGCACGGCCGGCTCGGCGAAGCATCGATCTGGAACCTGGCCTTCTGGGACGGCGAGGCGGTGGTGTGGCCCGAGGCCGAGATCCTCGTGGGCACCACCATGGGCATCGTGCGCCGGCAGCTCGAAGGGCTCGGTGTCCCGCAGCGCAGCCAGGTACTGGGGATGGCCGACCTGCCTGCGCTGGCCGGCGCCGTGGTCATGAACTCGTGGACGCCGGGCGTGGCGGTGCACCGCATCGGCGACGTGGTGTTGCCGGCAGCGTCGGCTTTCGTGGAACTGCTGCACCGGGCCTATGAGGCCGAACCGCTCATGTCGCCCTGAAGGAACCCTCGCGCGCGGACGCTGCGCGCCAGATCACCCACCGACTACCAGCGGATGCCGAGCTTGACGAACAGCTTGGACAGCACGAACAGCGGGCCAACCCAGAGGTACTGGATGTCCTCGAAGAACGACGGCTTCTTGCCTTCCATCTTGTGGCCGACGAACTGGAAGATCCACGCCACCACGAAGATCGCCGCCGACACCGGCGCCACCGCGGTGCCCATTGCATGCACCGCCACCAGCGCCAGCACCGTGAGCGCGAGCATCGTGACGAGGAAGGCCGGCGAGCGCAGCAGGGCGTAGTACACGAGGCTGGCCGCCACGAAGGCGTAGGCCACCCACGGATGGATCGCGAACAGCAGCCCGACGATGCTCAGCATGATGGCGGGAATGGCCACGAAGTGGATCCGCTCGTTGGTCGGATGGCGGTGGCTCTCCTCGTAGTGGGCGAGCAGGCGGTCGACCTTGCGCTCGCTGGTGGCGAGCGGGGCGGCGGCAGTGTGGGTCATGGCAGGTCTCCGGGGCGCCGTGCGTTGCGGCAAGACGTCCATGGTGCCCACGGCGCCGCGCCGTGGCAAGTGGCGCCAGCCCGGGTCAGGGCGCCATGACTTAGGGCACTGTCGCGCGGGGCTTGCGCCGCTAAGATCAAATCCGTGGCCTCTTTCGACTCCCCCTCCGCACCCCTGCCGCCCACCACCGACATCGGTGTGCCCGCCGGCGTGTCCGGCGCGATCCTGGTGGTGGACGACCACGACCTGCTGCGCCTGGGCGTGAGCGCACTGGTGCAGGCCCAGGCCGCCACCTCGGGCGCGCGCATCTCGGTGTTCGAGGCCGGCAACATCGCCGACGCGCTCGCGCTCTACGCGGCGAACGAGGCGGCCATCGGCCTCGTGCTGCTCGACCTCGCGCTGCCCGACACGCACGGGCTCAGCGGCCTGGCCGAGTTCCGGCTGCGCTTTCCGGCGGCGCGCGTCGTCGTGCTCTCGGGCACCGCCAACAGCACGCTGGCGCAGGGCGCGCTCGCGCTCGGTGCCAGCGCCTTCCTGCCCAAGTCCGCCGACCTGAAGGAGATGGTGGGCTTCATCCGCGCCTGCGGCCTGTTCGAGGCCGACGGCACGCCGCAGCAGCCGCTGCCGCCCGCGTCGTTGCCCAAGTCGCTGTCGGGGTACGCGGAGTTCGCGCACGCCAGCGCCTGGCAGGAGCTCACGCCGCGCCAGATGCAGGTGCTGCAGTGGGTGCTGGAAGGCAAGGCGAACAAGGAGATCGCGCAACTGGCCAACCTGAGCGAGGGCACGGTGAAGAACCATGTCTCGACCATCCTGCTGCTGTTCGGCATGCGCTCGCGCGCCCAGCTGATCAGCATGCTGCGTTGAGCGGCGCCACGCTGGCGGGCCGCGGCGACGCCGCCGCCGGCCAGCTGCTGGGCCAGCGCGTGCTGCGCGAGCACGTCGGCTCGGTCTACGACACCTACGGCATCTCCACGCTGACCCACCTGGGCTTCGTGATCGTGTTCGGCTGCATCATCTATTCGCAGCTCAGCGATGCGCGCCTGCTGTTCTGGATGGCGGCGCTGGTGGCGGTCGACATCTACGTGTTCTTCACGCCGCGCTGGACGCCCGACAAGCCGGCCTCCGAGAGCCCGTACTGGGCGCGCAAGATCTCGCGCATGGTCACGCTGGTCAGCATGATCACGGCGGTGGTGCCCTGGTTCATCGTGCCGCACGAGAACCTGCCCATGACCTCGCTGCTGATGGCCGTGATCGTCGGCAGCTGCGCGCGCGCCGCGCAGTCGCTGTGGCCGCTCAAGCCCGCGCTGTTCGGCTACACACTGCCCATGTCGCTGGGCATGATCATCGCGCTGGCCTGGCAGGGCGACGGCCTGCACCTGTTCCTGGCCGCGGCGGGCTCGGCCTACCTCATGCTCACGCTGCACGCCGGCGTGCGCCAGCACCGGCTGCTGACCGACTCGCTCATGCTGCGTTTCGAGAACGAGGCGCTGGCCGCGCGTCTGGGCGAGCAGATCGCCGCCACCGAGCGCGCCAGCGAAGAAAAGACCCGCTTCCTCGGCGCCGCCAGCCACGACCTGCGCCAGCCGCTGCACGCCATCGCGCTGTTCGGCGCCGCGCTCGAGAACGAACTGCGCGGGCGCCCCGAGAGCCGCAACGCGGAGCGCCTGATGCGCGCCGTGAACGCGCTGGGCGCGTCGCTCGACACCATGCTCGACGTGTCCCGGCTCGACGCCGGCGTCATCACGCCGTCGCCGCAGCCGGTGGAGCTCGACGCGCTGTTCCTGCCGCTCAACCACACCTTCTCGGCGCAGGCGGAGCAGAAGGAGCTGCAGCTGCGCGTGCGCGCCAGCGGCCTGTGGGTGCGCAGCGATCCGCAGCTGCTGCACCGCATGCTGTCCAACCTGATGGACAACGCCCTCAAGTACACCGTGCAGGGCGGCGTGACCGTGACGGCGCGCGACCGCGGCGACACCGTGTGGATCGAGGTGCGCGACACCGGCATCGGCATCGCGCCCGAGCAGTCGCATCGCATCTTCGAAGAGTTCTACCAGATCGATAACCCGGGCCGCGACCGCGCGCGCGGGCTGGGCATCGGCCTGTCGATCGTGCGTCGCCTGTCGCGCCTGCTGGGCCATCCGGTGCAGATGCATTCGCGCCCGGGCCGCGGCACGCACTTCCGTGTCGTGTTGCCGACCGTGCCGCCGCAGGTCAGTGCGCTCGTGGGACCGTTCCCGGCCGGCAGCGCCGAACTGTCCGTGCGCCGCCGCGCCGCCACGCTGCCCGGTCGCGTGCTGCTGATGGACGACGAACTCGAAATCCGCGAGGCCATGACCGGCCTGCTGCGCTCCCACGCGATCGATGCGCACGCCGTCGCCGACGAAGCCGCCGCGGCCGATGCACTGCACCAGGCCCGCGCCGAGGGTCGGCCCTTCGGCCTGCTGATGTGCGACTACCGCCTGGTCGACGGTGTCGACGGCCTGGACGCCGGCCTGCGCCTGAGCCGGCATGCCGGCGCCGAACTGCCGCTGCTGCTCATCACCGGCGAGACCTCGCCCGACCGCCTGCAGCGCGTGCGCGAGTCGGGCGTGCCGGTGCTGTTCAAGCCCGTGGCGCCCGATGCGCTGCTGCAGGCCATGGCAGGGCTCGCAGCGGCACCGTAGCGTCTCGCACACAGCTTGCGATCGAAAGTGAATACGTTGTAGTTCATTGCGTGCCGATCGATTCGGATAGGCACACATGCAATGACTTTTGGCACTGCCGGGAACACTGGCCCCGTCGTAATTTCGGGTTTCCACGGCGTCGACGGACTGCGGTCCGCGTTGCCCCCGAACAAGAATCGACAAGGGAGTGACCATGAATTTCAAACCTGCTGCAGTGGCCGCCGCGACGGCCGCGCTGCTGGCCCTGACGGCGTGCGGAGGTGGAGGCAGCGGCGGTGGTGGTGGTGGTGGCTTCGTGTTGCCGCCGCCGGCCCCGCCGCCCGCACCGGCACCAGCCCCGGCGCCTGCACCCACACCAGCGCCGGCCCCCGCACCCGCGCCGAATCCGGGCGCGACCACTTTCCTGTACGAGGGCCTGCCGGCTGCGACCGCCACGTCGGCCTTCTTCGACAGCCTCGCTGCACAGGGCGCGCGCGGGTTCCGTTTCCTGAGCGGTTTCTCTTTCATGGCCAGCCCGACCACTGTCGATCAGGTCGATGGTTTCGTGAAGACCGTCGATGCGACCTACAGCTACGAGAAGAAGCCGCAGGCCACGTCCAACGCGGACCTGCTGAACCAGCTGAATGAAGCCGGTGCGCGGGGCTTCCAATGGGCGGGCGAGTGGATCGTCGGTGGCGAGACCTTCTACTTCTACCGCAAGAGCAGCGCCGACACTGCCACCTACAGCTACCGTGTCGAGCTGGCGCCTAAGAGCAAGGCGGACTACCTGACACAGGCGAACACTCAGGGTGCGAGCGGTTTCTTCAACCGGACAGCCGAGTTCGGAACCGGAGATCCGGCGGGCATGGTCGCCGTCTATGAGAAAAGCTCGGTTGGCAACGCCACCTTCGCTTATGAAATGGGCGATCCCATCAACGACCACGCTGACTACCTTGCGCAGTTCAATGAGCGCGGCGCCCGTGGCTTCCGCTTTCGGGCGGAGCTGATCTTTGCGGGGGGCAACGGTGTGCTCTACGCCAAGGACCTGTCGCAGTCGACGACCTTCAACTTCTATTCGCTTGCACCAGCCACTAACACCACGGCCCTCATCCAGCAGGCGAACGCCGAAGGGGCCAAGAAGGCGGCGCTGCTCGGTCACCTGGCGCTGAGCACCGGCGAGCAGAAGGCCTACTACTTCACACCGACCAACTGCAACGCCAGCCCGGTGTGCGGTCCGACGTCACTGTTCGGTTTCTGATTTCCGAAGAGGCACACACGCAGGGGGAAATACAAAGGGAGAAAAAAGAAAGACAGGGAGCTGACGGTCCCCGGCGCGAGTCGGGGACCGTTTTTTTTGACCGAAGCGAAAGGCGGCGAAAGCGCCGGTCAGCCCAGCAGCGCCTGCGCGAACTCGCGGGCGTTGAAGGTCTCGAGGTCCTCGAGCTTTTCGCCCACGCCGATGAAGTACACCGGAATCGGCCGCTCGCGCGCGATGGCGCACAGCACGCCGCCCTTGGCGGTGCCGTCGAGCTTGGTGACGATCAGGCCCGTGAGGCCCAGCGTCTCGTCGAAGGCCTTGACCTGTGCCAGCGCGTTCTGGCCGGTGTTGCCGTCGATCACCAGCAGCACTTCGTGCGGCGCGGTGGCGTCGGCCTTGGTGACGACGCGCTTGATCTTCTTGAGCTCGTCCATCAGGTGCAGCTGCGTCGGCAGGCGCCCGGCCGTGTCGACCAGCACCACGTCCTTGCCGCGCGCCTTGCCGGCGTTCACCGCGTCGAAGCTCACGGCCGACGGGTCGCCGCCTTCGTTGCTGACGATCTCGACGGTGTTGCGGTCGGCCCAGACCAGCAGCTGCTCGCGCGCCGCCGCCCGGAAGGTGTCGGCCGCGGCCAGCAGCACCGAGGCGCCTTCGGTGGCCAGGTGCTTGGTGAGCTTGCCGATGGAGGTGGTCTTGCCCGCGCCGTTGACGCCGGCCACCATGATCACGGTGGGCGTGTACTCGCCGATGACCAGCGGCTTCTCGAGCGGCTTGAGCAGGTCGGTGACGGCATCGGCCAGCAGGCGCTTGACCTGCGAGGCGTCGGTGGCCATCTGGCGCTTGACGCGCCCCTTCAGGTCGTCGAGCAGGAACTCGGTGGCCTTGACGCCGGTGTCGGCCATCAAGAGTGCCGATTCGAGTTCTTCATACAGCGCGTCGTCGATCTGCGCGTTGACGAACACGGCCTGGATGCCGGTGCCGGTCTTGCGCAGGCCGGTCTTGAGCTTGTCGAACCAGCTCTTGCGCTCGGTGGCGATGGGGCCCGGTTCGGCGACGACGGCGACAGGCGCGGGAGGCGGTGCGGGCACGGGCGCCGGAGGAGGCGGCGGTGGCGCAATGACAGGAGCGGGTGCAGGAAAGGGGGCGGGCGCGGGCGCAGGGATCGGCGCTGGTGCAGCGACCGGAGCTGGCGCGGGCGCCGGCGCCACCACGGGCGCGGCCGGTGCCGGCTCGGGGGCCGGCGCAGGTGCGGGTGCAGGTGAGGGAGCAGGCGCTTCCGCCGCCGGCTTCGACCCGAACCAGCTCGACGGCGAGAACACCGAGCGTGCCGGTGCGGGTTCCGCGGCCGGGGGCGGCGCGGGTTCGGCGGTCGGCGGCGGGGCCGGTGTCACCGGGGCATCGGCAGGTGGTTTTTTCTTGAAGAAACTGAACATCGGGAGCTTTTTACAATCCGACCCATTCTATGAAACACCTCTCGCCACGCCGCGCTGCGTCTGGTGCGGTGCTGGCCCTGGCGCTTTCGGCGCTGTGGACCGTGCCCGCGCAGGCCCAGTCCACCCC